>NZ_DATLXO010000074.1:0-4368 GCF_035575815.1 Iamia sp. | reverse complement strand
GGAGCCCAGTAGGTCGCCCGCAGATCGTCCGCGGTGAGGCCTTGGTGTCGAGGACGATCACGCCTCGAGATCCGCAGCACGGGGTCGGTCGCTCCGCTCCGGGATGTCGAGCTCGGCCCCCGAGGTCCGGGCCACCCGTCGGCGGATCTGGCTCGCCAACCCCCTCTCGACCGGGCCGTCGTCCAGTGCCTCACCGAGAATGGCTCGGGCCTCGGCCTCCATGGAACGGCCGTGCTCGGCGGCGCGGCGCTGCAGTGCCCTCTTCCACTCGTCGTCGAAGGCCCTGATGGTCAACGTGGCCATGGTCGAGTCCTCCACGGGGTTCGGGTGCTAGCCCTGCATGCAATGCCAGCATGAGTGCGCCCTGTGCGTGGGCTCGCCCGGGTTGGCGGTCACCGGCCGCCGAGGCGGCGCCTCCCACCGGATGAAGTGACCGGCCGAGGGGCAGCGGTGGGAGACTGCTCGCATCACGTCGCCGACCGATCCCCTCGTCGCCCTCGGCTGGTCTGACCGTTGGGCGGCGCTCGCCGACGCCGCGGCCGAGGAGCTGGGGCGCGACGACGCGGTGCCGGGTCGCGTGATCCGCCACGACGGCGTGGCGGTGCTGGTCGCCACCGCCGAGTGGGTCGAGCAGCGGTCGGTGCTCCCCGCGGTCGACCCGGTGCCGGTCGTCGGCGACTGGGTGCTCAGCACCGACGAGTCCGTCGTCGCCACCCTCGAGCGCACCTCGCTGCTGCGCCGTCGCGACGCCATGCGCGACGTCGAGCAGCCCATCGTCGCCAACATCGACACGGTCGTCATCGTGTGCGGGCTCGACCGCCCGGTGAAGGACGGCCGCATCCAGCGGGCCACCGCCATTGCCTGGGACGCCGGTGCGGCGCCGGCGGTCGTGCTCACCAAGGCCGACCTCGTCGACGACGCCGAGGCCACCGCCAAGGCCGTCGCCGGGGCCAACCCGGGCGTGACGGTCATCGTCACCTCCGCCGCGACCGGCGAGGGCATCGAGGAGGTCCGGCGCCTGGGGGCCGACCACACCGTGGTGCTCATCGGCGAGTCGGGCGCGGGAAAGTCGAGCCTGGCCAACGCGCTGAGCGACGGTGACGTGGCGGTCGTCGGCGCCGTGCGCGCCGGCGACGCCAAAGGTCGACACACCACCACCTCCCGCGAGCTGCACCCGCTGGCGTCGGGCGGGGTGCTGATCGACACCCCCGGCATCCGCTCCATAGGGCTGTGGACCGACGCCGAGTCGGTGGCCGCGACCTTCGACGACATCGAGACCCTCGCTGGAGACTGCCGGTTCTCGGACTGCGCCCACGGCGGCGAGCCCGGGTGCGAGGTGACCGCGGCGGTCGCCCGGGGCCAGCTGCACCCAGATCGTCTCGACGCGTGGCGCTCCTTCAGCGAGGAGGTCGAGGCGTCCGAACGTCGGGCCGAGGAACAGAAGTGGCGCCGACCGGAGGCGCCCCCCGCCTCGAAGCAGGGCCCCCGTCGTCGGGGACGCACCTGACGGCGGAGAGGGTCCGCGTGCACCGGACCGCAACGTTCAGACCGGTGGTGCGGGCGCCACCCCACGGCGGTCGGGCGCGACCTCGGGTGGTGCCTGGTCGTCGGAGAGCTCGCCCTCGGGGCGGGAACCGTCCCCACCGGAACCGTCCCCACCGGAACCGTCCCCACCGGTGCCGTCCCCACCGGAACCGTGCCCACCGGAACCGTCCCCACCGGTGCCGGCGGCACCATCGCCCGGCGGGCTCCCGGACGACGCGGCGTCGGCCGGGAACCGTCCCGGTGGCGCGCCGTCGGTGCTCCGCCTCGCCGGACGGACCCTCATCCGCTTGGCCACGTACATCGCCTGGTCGGCTCGCTCCAACAGGTCGGCGGGACGGTCCGCCGGGGTGCTGGCGGCCCGGCCCACCGAGGCCGTCAACCGCACCTCCGCGTGACCGACGTGGAACGGCTCGGCCAAGGCGTCCGCGATGCTTGTCGCGACATCGCGAGCCGTGTCGTCGGCCACCGGAGCGGCGAGCAGGACGCAGAACTCGTCGCCCGCCAGGCGCACCACCAGGTCGTTGGCCCCGACGATCGACCGGATCCGCTCCACGACCTCGACGAGCACGCAGTCACCGGCCCGGTGGCCGTGGTTGTCGTTGACGGCCTTGAACCCATCGAGGTCGACGAAGAGCAGGAAGATGCGCCGGGGCCCGCGCAGCTCGCGCGCCAGACGCCCCACCAGGTGCGCCCGGTTGGCGGCCCCGGTGAGCGCGTCGTGGTCGACGCGGTGGCGGAGCTCCCGCCTCGGTCTGACGGCGCGCGCTCACGTCGCGCCCGATGGCGTACACGAAGCCCTCCTGCAGGTCGGGCTGGAGGTCGAGCTCCAGCCACACCGAGTGGCCCGCCTTGTGGGTGAACTGCAGCTCGACGTGGCGGGACCCGAGGCGGCGCAGGGACTCGAGGTCCGGAGGGCCGTCGGGCTTGTCCTCGCCGAGGACCAGCTCGGCCCGGTCGGTCCCGATCAGCTCGTCCTGGGTGTAGCCGAGGATCGCCTCACACGCGGGGTTGACGGTGCGCACCGTGCCGTGGAGGTCGAAGCTCACGATCAGGTCGCTCGACGCGTTGCACACCATGTCGGCCAGTCGCCGCTGGCGACGCACGGCGCTGACCGTCGACCCGAGCAGCGAACCGATGATGACGACGGCCACGACGCGGAAGGTGACGAACGCCAGCGGCTGGACGATGTCCTGGCGAGCGTGGACCACGACCGACCAGGTCGCCGCCATCACCCCGGCGGCGGCCCCGGTGGCCATTCCCCCGATCCTTCCCCACCGCACGGCGCCCTCGGCGGCGAGGAACAACGGCAGCATCTGGATGGGATCGGTCGGGTCGCGCAATGCGTTGGCAAGGAACAGCGCGATGAGCATGACGTCGAAGCCCATGGTCAGCGCACCCAGCCGGCGAATCGCCGTCGGGCCCGGGTGGCGGGCCATGGCCCACCGGGCGGCGACCACCGAGACCGCCAGCGCGCCGAGCGTGGCCCACACCATGACGGCCCGGTCGGCCGGGTAGATCAGCCCCTGGGCCGCCCCTGCGAAGAGGGCCAACGTCCGGTAGCGGTGGATGCCCCGCTCAGTCTCGACGCGGGCCCGGTGGTCCGCCGCGTCGCGCCGTCTCGACAGCTCCGTCCCCCCTGCTGCGACCGACACCCCGTCCATCCTTCCCTCATCGCCTGTCGCGGGTCCGATGTGAGCACACGACACCGGATGTCAAGCTCCGATGGAGAGGGGTCAGAAGTTCTTGGGCATCTCGGTCATGCGCCGGACGAGCGGCTCGAAGTGCTCGAGGGGGAGGGTGTCGTAGCTCGGGTCGAAGGCGATCTGGTCCCACTCATCCGCGAACCGAGCGGCGAGGTCGTACCAGGGCTGACCTGCGTGCTGGTCGCGCTCGTCGGGGCTCTTGCCGAAGTGCTCGTAGTAGTGGCGGCCCTGGAAGTCCTGGTGGTGGAGGATGGCGCGGAAGACGTCGTCGCGCACGAAGGGCTTGATCATCTCCGCCGCGATGGCCGGGTGGTTGAACACGCTGACGACCTTGCCGATGTCGTGGCACAGGGCGCCGAAGACCATCTCGTCGTCGGCACCGGCCCGCTCGGCGAGGGTGGCGGTCTGGAGGCAGTGGGTGAGCTGGTCGGTGGCGAAGCCGTCGGTGATGCCACCCAGCTGGCGCAGCATGGTGAGGAACTGCTCGGCCACGCGGGGCTGGTTCTTCAGCGTCTCCCCGCCGATCACCGCCCACTGCTCGGCGGTGGACTCGTCCATGCGGGTGAAGGTGGTGGGCGTAAGCTCGGTGGTCGTCATCGCAGGCCTCCAGCGATCGGTCGAGCGGCGATCGGGGACGATGCCGCAGGCGCCTCTCAGCCTAGGACCGGAGACGCCCGGGGTCACCCCGACGCCCCCGAGGCTCGTGCTCACCGGTCGAACGAGGACCTTTGGGTGGGTGTCCCGGTGGCTCGTCGGGGTAGTCCTGCCCCCTCGTCCGAGCTTCCGCCCGAACGCCTGCCCAGGAGCACCCCTTGACCATCGTCCTCTCCATCGTGTGCGCCGACGGGTTGGTGATCGCCGCTGACTCACAGATCACCGACTCCAGCCGCGGCATGAGCTATCCGGCCCAGAAGCTCCACGCGCTCGGCGACCAGGCGGCCTGGGGCGGGAGCGGCGCCCGCTCCGTCCTGCTCGACCTCGAGCGGATCTTCAGCTCCTCGTCGGGCGCGATCCTCGAGGGAGAAGACGTCGGGCGCGAGATCCAGGAGCGGGTCCTGCCCGTGCTCCGGCACCACTACGACAACTTCATCGAGAGGGTGCCCGGCGAGGAGACCGCGGG
>NZ_DATLXO010000073.1:0-18564 GCF_035575815.1 Iamia sp. | reverse complement strand
GCCAACCGCACCCGACGAGTGGCAGGACTGCGCAGACCTGCCACTTTCCTGCCAAGATGGTGCCTATGCCACCACCGTGCGCCTCCCGTTCCGACCCCCACCGGGTCGTCGCCCTCGCGAGTGACGGCATGTCCCCGTTCGAGCTGGTGATCGCGGCCGCCGTCTTCGGCGCGCGCCACCCCGGCGTGCCGGAGCCCTGGTACCGGTTCCGGGTGGCGGCGGCGACGCCGGGCCCGCTGCCCACCACCGCCGGCTTCGGGATCGTGCCCGACGCCGGTCTCGGGGCCCTGCGCACCGCAGAGACCGTCGTCATACCGGCGTGGCCCGACTGGGAACGCCCCCCGGACGATGCCGTGCTGGCGGGTCTGCGGCGGGCCGCGGCGCGGGGCGCCCGCGTGGTGTCGATCTGCACCGGTGCGTTCGCCCTCGGCCACGCCGGGCTCCTCGACGGGCGGCGGGCAACGACCCACTGGGCCTACTGCGACGCCCTGGCCCAGCTCTTCCCGGCCGCCCGGGTCGATCCCGACGTCCTCTACATCGACGAGGGGAACCTCCTCACCTCGGCCGGTTCCGCCGCCGGCCTCGACCTCTGCCTGCACATGGTGCGCCGCGACCACGGCACGGCGGTGGCCACGGCGGTGGCCCGCCACCTCGTCGTCCCGCCCCACCGCCAGGGCGGCCAAGCCCAGTACACCGCCCCGAGGGCCACGCCCGCCCCCGACATCGACGGGTTGGCGACGGTGACCTCGTGGGCCGCCGACCACCTGGACGAGGACCTCTCGGTCGAGGTCATGGCCGTCCGCGCCGCCATGAGCCCCCGCACCTTCGCCCGCCGGTTCACCGACGTCGTGGGCACGACCCCCCATCGCTGGGTGGTCGACCAGCGCGTCGACCGGACCCGCGAGCTGCTCGAGACCACCACGCTCTCGGTGGAGGCGATCGCGCGGGTCACCGGCTTCTCCTCCCCCTCGGCGCTCCGGGCCCGCTTCGCCGAGCGGGTCGGGGTGCCGCCCGGTGCCTACCGCCGCACCTTTCCGGCCCCCGGTGCCGACGCCCGGGTCTGAGGCGCGATCAGGTGCCGGAGATGGTCACGTCGCGGATGACGAGGCTGACGCCCGCCGCGCTCATCGGCAGCCAGTCGATGTCGGAGCCGACCGCCTCGATGTCGCGGAGCATCCGCTGCAGCGTGGAGGCGATGGTGAACTCCCGGAGCGGGGCCCCGAGCTCGCCGTCGGTGATGCGGAGGCCCTCGGCGCCGGTGGAGAAGTCGCCGCTGATCGGGTTCACACCCGAGTGCATGCCGATCACCGACGAGATGAGCAGCCCATCGCCGACCTGGCGCAGCAGGGCGGGCTGGTCCAGCTCGCCGGGCGCGAGCGCCAGGGCCCGGCACCCCACCCCCGGCGTCGACTTGAACCCGCCCCGCACGGCGTTGCCGGTCGAGGCTGTGCCCGCCCAGCGCCCGGTGTAGGCGTTGTGGACGAACTGGCTCAGCACGCCGTCGGTGATGAGGGCGTTGCGGCGGCTCGCGAGGCCCTCGCCGTCGGTGGCCGAGGCCGTGTAGGCCAGCGGGTTGGTGGCGTCGTCGACGAGCGTGAGCAGCGGCGAGCCGACCTCGTCGCCCAGCCGTTCGGCGAATGGTGAACGGCCTTTCAGCACCGCCTCACCCGAGAGGGTCGAGCCGATGATGCCGATGACCTGGGCGGTCACGTAGGGGTCGAGCACGATCGTGGCCCGGGTGCTGGCCGGCTTGGTGGCCCCGAGCAGACGGGTCGCACGGACCACGGCGTCGTCGGCCGCGTCGGCCAGCACGATGTCGCTCAGCTCGCGCCCGACCGAGAAGCCGAAGCCGGTCTGGGTGAGGCCGTCGGCCTCGGCCAGGCACGACACGGCCACGTAGCAGGCGGTGGAGGCTGACTCGGAACGGATGCCGGTGGTCGAGGCCACGCAGGACTCGCCCATGGCGTCGACGAACTCGGCCGACTCGACCCCTGAGATGCGTGGGTCGGCGTCGCGCACCGCGGCCTCCAGCTCGAGGGCCAGGGCGACCTTGCGCTCGGTCGGCACCTCGAGCAGCGAGGGGCGGTACAGGTCGAGCTCGGGTACGTCGACCCCGTCGGGCTCGGCCAGCCCGACGTGGGGGTCGGGGCTGGCGAAGATGGCGTTGTCGCGCGCCTCGGTGAGCGTCTCGGCCAGCACGTCGTCGTCGAAGGTGGCGGCGTAGGCGAAGCCCTGACGGTCGCCGAGCACGACCCGGATGCCGACGCCCATCGACTCCGCGGAGGAGAGCGACTCGACGTCGCGGTCATAGGCCCGCACCTCGGTGTGGCGGCTGCGCCCGACGACGGCCTCGACCGCCTCGCCGTCCTGGGCCCAGCCGACCACCCGGTCGGCGATGTCGGTCAGGTCCCCCGACCCGCTCATGCGGCGGTGCCGCCGATGGTGAGGGCGGCCACGCGCAAGGTGGGGACGCCGTCGCCGACGGGCACACCCTGGCCGTCCTTGCCGCAGGTGCCGGGCGAACCCATGGCGAAGTCGTCGCCGAGCGCCTCGATGTCGAGCAGCACCCGGGGACCGTTGCCGATGAGGTTCCCCTCGCGGAGCGGCTCGGTGATCTCGCCGCCCTCGATCAGGTACGCCTCCCACATCCCGAACACGAAGTCGCCGGTGGCGGTGTTGACCGACCCGCCGCCGAGCTGGGCCACGTACACGCCCTGGTCGGTGCCGGCGATGATGTCGGCCGGGTCGTCGGCGCCGTTGGCCAGGAACGTGTTGGTCATCCGCACCATCGGCAGGTGCTGGTAGCTCTGACGTCGGCCGTTGCCGGACCGAGGTCGGCCCTCCTTGCGGGCCCGGGTGACGTCGTACATGTAGTCGGTCAGCACGCCGTCTTCGATCAGCACGTTGCGCTGGGCCGGGCTGCCCTCGTCGTCGATGCCGAAGCAGCCCCACTCATCGGCGACGGTGCCGTCGTCGATCAGGGTCACGAGCGGCGAGGCCACCTTCTCGCCCTTGCGACCCTTGTAGACCGATGCCCCCTTGGACACCAGGTCGGCCTCGAGGCCGTGACCGCAGGCCTCGTGGAACAGCACGCCGCCGCCGCCGGCGCCGATGACGACGGGCATGGTGCCGCTCGGCGCGGGCCGGGCCGACAGCTTGGTGATGGCCCGCCCGGCCGCGGCGCGGGCCAGGTCATCGACCTCGTAGCGGTCGAAGAGCTCGAAGCCGATGGTGTGGCCGACGCTCTGGCGACCGGTCTGCATGCCCGTGTCGCCCGAAGCCACCACGCCGACCGAGAAGAGCGACCGGACCTGGTCGTCGGCGGCGAGGAGGCCGTCGCTGTTGGCCACGAGGATCCTGCGCCGGCTGTCGCCGTAGCGGGCGCTGACCTGGCTGACCGACCCGTTGGACGAGCGGGCTGCCTCGTCGGCCCGCCGCAGCAGCTCGACCTTCTGGGCCTTGGCCACGTCCTCGGGCTGGATCGCCACCGTGCTGGGGTGCCGGCTCGCCTGGCGTTCGAGGCCGACCACGGTGCTCCCCCCGCCACCGCGACGGGCGGCCGCGCCGGCGGCCTCGGCGGCGGCGAGGAGGCCCGACTCCGAGAGGTCCGAGGTGTGGGCGTAGCCGGTGGTGTCACCGCTGATGACCCGCACCCCGGCGCCCCGGTCGCGGCCCGAGGAGAGCTCCTCGATGCGGCCATCGTCGAGCACGGCGGAGGTGGAGCGCTTGTCCTCGGCGAAGACCTCGGCGAACTCGCCGCCGGCGGTGAGGGCCGAGGAGAGCACCCGGGACACGACGGCCTCTTCGATCACAACAGCACTCCTGGTCGGGGACGTTCGTCGGGCCGCAGGGGCCCGCAGATCCGCCAGCGTACCGAGGGAACGACCGCTTCCCCGGACGGGTGCCACCACTCGGCGACGGCTCGTCGAGCCCCTTAGGCCGGGAGTTGCGATCGGTCGGGCGGCGTGGCTTAGCGTGCGAGACGTGCCGCTCCCGCCCGGATCCAGCAAGGTGTTCCGCGTGGGCCTGACGGCGACGGTGAGCCTCGACGTGGCTGAGGGTGACACCGCGGCGGCCCTGGGCTCCGGCGATGTCGCGGTGCTGGGGACGCCCCGGGTCGTGGGGCTCTGCGAGCAGGCCTCGCTCGCCGCGCTGGGCAGTGCCCTCTCGCCGGAGCAGACCACCGTGGGCATGCGGGTGCAGATCGACCACCTCGCCCCGACGCGGGTCGGCGGCCTCGTCACCGCTGAGGCGACACTCGACAAGATCGAGGGCCGGCGCCTCACCTTCACCGTCACGGTGAACGACCGCTGCAGCCTCGTGGCCGCCGGCCGGGTCACCCGGGTGGTCGTCGAGCGGGCCGAGTTCCTCTCCAAGGCAGCGGGCTGACGACACCGGCGCCGCCGCCCGACGGCGTCGAGGTCCTCGGCATCGACGCCGATGACACCCTCTGGCACAACGAGACCTTCTTCGCCGCCGCCGCCGACACCTTCACCGAGATCCTCGCCCCGTGGACGCCCGAGGGCGAGGATGTCCGGGCGCTCCACGACGCCACCGAGCGTCGCAACCTCGAGCTCTTCGGCTACGGCATCAAGGGCTTCACCCTCTCGATGATCGAGACCGCCCTCCAGGTGAGCGGCGGTGATGTCAGCGGCGCCGCGGTGGGCCAGCTGCTCGACATGGGCAAGGAGATGCTGGCCCACCCGGTCGACCTGCTCGACGGGGTGGCCGACGCCGTGGCCCGGCTGGGGGAGTCCCGTCGCCTGGTGCTGGTGACCAAGGGCGACCTCATCCACCAGGAACAGAAGATCGCCCGCTCGGGCCTCGTCGAGCACTTCGAGCGGGTCGAGATCGTCTCGGAGAAGGACGAGCGCACCTACGCCCAGGTCGTAGCGCGCATGGGCGTCGAGCCCGAGGCGTTCCTCATGGTTGGCAACTCCGTGCGCTCCGACGTGCTGCCGGTGATCGGCATCGGCGGCCACGCCGTCCACATCCCCTATGCCATCACCTGGGCCCACGAGGACGTCGACGACGACGACACCGACTTCCCGGTGCTCGCGTCGCTCGGCGAGCTGGCCGACTGGCTCACCGACGCGCCCTGACTTGTCGGGCGTCAGGCGTACACGTCAGGCGTCGACCCGCTGGTCGGTGTGGTCGACGTCGGACCGGCCGTGCTCGAGGAAGCGCCTGACCACCTTCCACCAGCGGTCAGGGTTCTCGAACTGCGGGCTGTGGCCGGCGTCGCCGACGACCTCGAGGGTCGCACCGGGGATCGCCTCGGCCAGGCGCCCGGACGGGCCGACGAACGCCTCGTCTTGCTCCCCCACCACCACGAGAGTCCGCCGGTCGAGCCCCCGCAAGGCGTCGAGGCGGTCGTGGACGCCGAGCATCTCGGTCACCATCGCCGCGTACATCGCCGGTGAGCAGGCCCGCATCTTGCGCTCACCGAACTCGACGTAGCCGGGCCGCTCGGCCCGCACCCGAGCGTCGGCCGGGCTGGGCTTCCGGGTGTCGAGCTCGGCCGACAGCACCATCAGGCGCTCCACCCCCTCACCGCGCACCACGTCGACGGCGAGCGCGGCCAGCTCCGGGTCGATGCCCTGCACCGTCCCGTGACTCGTATCCATCAACACCAGCGAACCCACCCGCTCCGGGGCCTGCAGGGCCATGACCTGGGCGACCATGCCCCCCATCGAGTGGCCGAGCAGGTCGAAGCGGTGCCAGCCCAGCTCGTCGGCCAGGGCGAAGGCGTCGGTTGCCATGGTGTCGAGGGAGTAGGCGGCCTCCTCCGCGGGGGCGTCGCTCGCCCCGTGCCCGCGGTGGTCGGGGGCGACCACATGCCAGCCCCGGTCGGCGAACCCGTCGAGGAAGTCGACGAAGTCCTCCTTGGCCCCGGTGAAACCGTGCAGCAGCAGCAACGGCGCACCGGACCCGGCCTCGGCGACGCTGTGGCGGAGGCGGGGGCTGGTGATGTCTCGGATCTTCACATCGCACCCCGTGGCCTCGTCCGCGGTCGACCGCACTCTACGCACGCCCCGCACCGGCGCGCCCACGCCGCCGGTCGTCGCCGGCCATGGCGGGTCGGAGCCGGAGCCGTCCGGCGGAGGGACAGCCCCCATGACCGGCCCGGGGAGCGGGCCGGGGGCCGACTACCGTGGGCCCTCGATCCGGCTGGTCACCGGCGCTCCGCGCCCCGGAGGGCGCCTCGTCCTGTTGCAGAAAGGGGGTCGGCGCCGTGCGCGAGAGCAGCACCCACATCGACCGGAGCCCCTCGCCCGCCATCACCGCGAAGACGCCCCCCACACCCGAGAAGCTCCGGTGAACGAGAGCACCCGTCGTCGCCTGGTGCTCGGGCTCCGGATCGTGGTGAGCGCCGGCATGCTGTGGTTCCTGCTGACCAAGATCGAGACCGACAGCTCTCGGGTGCTGCCGGAGTGGACCACCGCAACGGCCCTCTGGCTCGCTGGGGCCACGGCCCTGACCCTGGCCAGCATCGTGCTCTCGGCCGTGCGGTGGCAGACGGTGCTGGCCGCCATGGGCCGGCCGGCGCCCCTGAACCGGTTGCTCTCGCACTACTTCGCCGGTCAGTTCGTGGCCAACGTGCTGCCCACCACCATCGGCGGCGACGTGCTGCGCGTGTCTCGCCTCGCCCGCGACAACGGCCGCATGCACGACAGCTTCGCCTCGGTGGTGCTCGAGCGCCTCACCGGGTGGCTGGTGCTGCCGCTCATCACCTTCATCGGGTTGCTGCTCAACCCTCCCCTGCAGGATCTCGGCCCTGCGACCCAGATGGCGTTCAGCCTGGCCTGCGGCACGCTGGTCGCCCTGGTGCTCGTGGTCCTGGCGGTGGCCGCCCGGCGCTGGGGCGAGATGGACGCCGAGAGTGGGTGGCGGCGCTTCCTGGCCGCCGTGAGCGTGGGCCTCAACGCCCTGCGCTCCCATCCTCGCCAGGCCGCGAGCGTCGTCGCCGTCGGCTTCGCCTACCAGCTCGTGCTCGTCGCCGCCGCAGTGATGGCGGCACGGGCCCTCGGCATCGCCGATGCCGGCCCCACCGCCCTGCTCGCCTTCTTCCCGGCGGTGGCCATCGCCCAGGTGATGCCGATCAGCATCTCGGGCCTCGGCGTGCGCGAGGGGCTCTTCGCCCTGTTCCTCCAGCCGCTCGGCGTGCCCACCGCCCAGGCCGTGGCCCTGGGGATCCTGCTCTACGTGCTCAACCTGCTGGTCAGCCTGCTGGGGGCGCCCGCCTTCGCCATCGGCGGGCGCCGGCGGGCCGACGGCGGGCCGGCCGGTCCCTCGGACCCGAGGGCCCCGGGCCGCCCCGACGGCCCCGCCTCGATCCCGGTGTGACCGTTTCGCAGGGCGACGAGACCAGCCCACCGACCCGTGCGGTCCGCCCCGGCGAGCGCGAGCCATCGGCGTCCGACGCGCCCGCCACCGCATCGGGCCGGCGCCTGCGGTGGTGGCGCGAGCTGCTGTACATGGCCGCCTTCTACCTCGTGTACTCCTGGATCCGGAACCAGTTCGGCTCGGCCGGCAACGACGCCGCCGGCGTCGCCTTCGCCCACGCCCGCGACGTCATCGGCCTGCAGGACGCCGTCGGGCTCTGGTTCGAACCAGAGCTCCAGCGCTGGTACCTCGACCTGCCCGGCATGGGCGCCATCCGCGCCTGGAACATCTACTACGGCACCGCCCACTTCCTCGTCACCGCCGGGGCGCTGATCTGGCTCTACCGGCGCCAGCCCGACCGCTACTCGGTGTGGCGCACCACGCTGGCGGCGATGACCGCGGTGGCCCTGGTCGGCTTCGCCTCCTACTCGCTCATGCCGCCCCGCCTCCTCGACGACACCTCGAAGTTCGGCGCCTGCTACCAGCGGGGCGAGGACTGCAACGGCTACGACGTCGTCGACACCCTGGAGGTGCACGGCGGCTGGCTCTCGTTCCAGGACGAGGAGGTGGCCGAGGTCTCCAACCAGTATGCGGCCATGCCGAGCATGCACACCGGCTGGTCGACCTGGAGCGCGTTCGTGATGTGGGGCCTGGTCCGGCGTCGGTGGGCCCGGTCGTTGGTCGTACTGTACCCGCTGGCCACCGTGTTCGGCATCCTCATCACCGGCAACCACTACTGGCTCGACGCGGTCGGGGGTTGGGCCGCCTTCGCCGTCGGCTTCGGCGCCGCCCGGGTGGTCACGATGTGGAACGAGGGCCGCTTCGCCCGGCGCGAGCCCTCCCCCGCCTCGACCTGACCGGGCGGTCCCGGCAGTCCTGGCGGCCGGGCCGCCGGGTCGGTCAGCCGTGCCAGCGGACGGGGGGACCGTGGAAGCCGCTGTGGGCCCGCACCTCGTCGACCGGCGGCGAGGGCACCGGCCAGCGGGTGAGGCGGACCTCGGCCTCCTCGACACTGGCCGGCTCCATCCGCAGCCAGGCCACCGGTGCGTCAGCGGTGGCGCGGGCGCCGGCATCGGCGATGGCCTGCTCCAAGCCCCGCCGTCGGTCCGCGGTGAGGTACTGGACGACGATCGAGTGGACGACCACGGTGGTCACCCCTTGCACCGGCGCCGCCAGCTGCGCCGCGATCCACGTCGTCGCGTCGGCCCGGTCGACCGGGGCCGGCACCCGGGCGGCGATGGCGAGGGCACCGTCGAGGCGTCGCCGGCGGTCGGGTTGGTCGGGCCAGACGCACGCCCGCAGGCGCAGCCGGTCTTTCGCCGAAGCCGGGTCGAGGGGACGGGTGTCGCAGCCTCGCCGCTCGACCACCTCGATCGCCCCGTCGAGCCGAGGGGGGCAGCCCGTCCACGGCTCCACGAAGCGGACCTCCGCCGCGGCCGGGCCGAAGGCCGCCGTCCCCGCCTCGTAGCGGAAGTGGTCGAAGCGCAGGTTCAGCCCGGCACTCGCTCCGACCTCGAGGACCCGCAGCGGGCGCCCGCCGGCGGCGAGGGCGAAGTAGCCGCCGAGCAGCGCCACCGAGCGCCCGACCTCGTTCGTCTGGATCGGCGCCGCAGTGCGCTCCGCCACCCGCTCGCGGTGGTGCTCGACGGCCCCGACCAGCGCCGCTCCGACCCCGTCACCGGGCGTCCCCCCGACCGAGGGGTAGTGACGGGCCAGCTCCGGGGCGGAACCGTCGAGCACCAGCTCGTGCACCGCGGCGAGGAAGCGCAGCACGACGGCATCGGCCCAGGGTTCGCCGGCGAAGGGCTCGAGCACGACCCGACAGGGGCCCCCGGCGGCGACATCGGCCATCACCTCGTCGAGCAGCCCGGCGTAGAGCGCCGAGCCGCCGATGGCGCAACCCCGCTGCTGGGCTCGCAGCACCGCGCCCAGCCCCGCACCCGGACCCGGTCCCATCGCCCCAGTGTGGCCGCCGGGGCCCCCGACCCCGTTGCGTGCTGACGCCCCGACGGGTCGGGACGATAGGTTGACCCTGATGTTGCTCGACCGGATCCACTGCCCGGCAGACTTGCGGCGCTTGTCCCATGTTCAGCTCGACGAGCTGGCGCTCGAGATCCGTGAGTTCATCGTCGACGCCGTCTCCCGCACCGGCCACGGCCACCTGGGTTCCAACCTCGGCGCGGTGGAGCTGACCCTCGCCCTGCACCGGGTGTTCGACTCGCCGCGCGACATCCTGCTGTGGGACATCGGCCACCAGGCCTACGTCCACAAGCTCGTCACCGGTCGGCGGCGCGCCTTCGACACCCTGCGCCAGGCCGGGGGCATGTCCGGCTACCCGTGCCGCGACGAGTCCGAGCACGACTGGGTCGAGAACAGCCACGCCTCGACGATCATCAGCTACGCCCACGGCCTGGCCGTCGCCCAAGAGTCCGGGATCGGCGAGGGCCGGCGGGTGGTGGCCGTGATCGGCGACGGCGCCCTCACCGGCGGCATGGCGTACGAGGCGCTCAACAACCTGGGCCACTCGGGCAAGAAGGCCATCATCATCCTCAACGACAACGGGCGCTCGTATGCCCCCACGGTGGGGCGCATGAGCGAGACGGTGTCGCGGCTGCGGGTCGATCCCCGCTACGTGCGTCAGCGGGCCCGGGTCGAGGACGCCGTCCGCAAGGTGCCCTACGTGGGCGACCACCTGGCCTGGGGGATGCAGGGAGCCCTGGCCGGCATGCGCGAGATGCTCGAACCGCCGGTGTTCTTCGAGTCCCTGGGCATGAAGTACACCGGACCCATCGACGGCCACGACATCGCCGGTCTGGAGACGGCCCTGCGCCACGCGGCGGAGCTCGAAGAGCCCATCGTGGTCCACGTGCTCACCGACAAGGGCAAGGGCCACGCCCCGGCCGAGGCCGACGACGTCAAGCGCATGCACGACATCGGTGCGGCCAAGCCCGGCTCCTACACCGCCGCGTTCACCGAGGCGCTCATCAAGGAGGCCGAGAACCGCCCCGAGCTGGTGGCGATCACCGCGGCCATGCCCGACTCGACCGGCCTGCTCGCGTTCAACGATGCCTTCCCCGGTCGCATGATTGACGTCGGCATCGCCGAGCAGCACGCCGTCACCTCGGCCGCCGGCATGGCCATGGGCGGCCTGCGCCCCGTGGTCGCCCTCTACTCGACCTTCCTCAGCCGGGCCTTCGACCAGACCAACCTCGATGTCGGTCTCCACGGCCAGCCCGTCGTGTTCTGCCTCGACCGGGCCGGCATCACCGGCGACGACGGTGCCTCGCACCACGGCGTGCTCGACATGGTGCTGCTCTCGAAGGTGCCGGGGATGGCGATCTTCGCCCCGTCGTCGTACCAGGAGGTGCAGCAGATGCTGCACGACGCCCTGGAGATCACGTCGGGCCCCGTCGCCATCCGCTGGTCGAAGACCGCGGCCCCGCACGTGGCCGAGGCTGAGGTCGGCTCCGGGATGCGGGGCCGCAAGGTCAGCTCCGGCACGGACGTGTGCCTGATCGGCGTGGGCAAGCTGCTCGCGGCGTGCACCGAGGCGGCCGAGGTGCTCGAGGCCGAGGGCATCTCCTGCTCGGTGTGGGACCCCCGGGTCGTGCACCCCCTCGACCCGGCCCTCGTCGCCGACGCCACCGGGCACCCCCTGGTCGTCTCGGCCGAGGACGGCTACCGCGACGGCGGCATCGGCGCCACGCTCGCCGACGAGGTCGCCGAGGCCACCCTCTCCCGGCCCGCCGGGAAGCGACCTCTGGTGCGGGTGATGGGCATCCCGACCCGCTACCTCGACCAGGGCAAGCCCGACGCGATCCTTGCCGGGCTCGGCCTCGACGCCACCGGCGTCGCCGCCGAGGTGCGTCGCGCCCTCGGGCGCTGACCCTCCTCGTCGGCGACGAGGGCCCGGCCCTCGCCGGCAGCCCCTCCCCCGGAAGGTCAATCCCCCGCCCCCGCGGGGGACGATCGACCATTCGGGCGGCTCCGCTCGAGATCCGCGGCTCGGGCTCGGTCTCGGGGGAGCGTGAGCGGTCGGTGTGGCAGGGTGGCCGGCTCCCATGGCTGCCCTCCTCGCCCTGCTCGCCAGCCTGCTGTGGGGCACCGGCGACTTCCTCGGTGGCCGCCTCAGTCGGACGGTGCACCCAGTGGCGGTGGTGCGGGCCACGCAGGGCATTGCCGCGGTCGGTCTGGTGGTCGTCGTGGTGGCCACGGGCGAGACCGGCCGCACCGGGGCCGTTGCCTGGGGGGTGGCGGCGGCCGTGTTCGGCTCCCTCGGCGTCGGGTCGTTCTACGCCGCCCTCGCGTCCGGGACGATGGGCGTGGTCGCGCCCATCGCCGCCACCGGGGTGGTCATCCCGGTGGCGGTCGGCCTGGCCGGCGGCGACTCGCCCTTCGCGATCCAGCTGGCCGGCATCGCGGTGACCGTGGTCGGCGTCGTCCTGGCCTCGGGTCCCGAGCGCGGACGCGGTCGTGCTGTCCCCGCCGGGCCGGGCGAGCCCTCCGCCACGCCGACGGTGGCCCGGCGCCGGCCGCTGCTGCTCGCCGGCGTCGCCGCCGTGGGCTTCGGCACCGGGGCTGCCCTCGTAGCCGAGGGCAGCCAGTCCAGTGTGGCCATGACGCTGCTGGTGATGCGGGTCACGACGACCGTGGCCTGCACTGCCCTCCTGCTTATCGTCGTGCGGCGCGCCGCTCGCCCGGGGCGCCGGGATCTGCCGGTGCTGTCGGTGGTCGCCGTCACCGACGCCGGGGCCAACGGCGCTTACGCGGTGGCCACCACCCTCGGCCAGTTGTCGGTGAGCGCCGTGCTGGCGTCACTGTACCCGGCCATCACAGCCCTGCTGGCCTGGCGCTTCCTGCACGAGCGGCTGCGCCGGGTCCAGGTCGTCGGCGTGGTCACCACGCTGCTCGGCGTGGCCATGATCGCCGCCGGCTGACCGGGACGACCGATGCATCGCAGCCTCGTCGGTCGGCGCTCCACCCTCGAGGCCGGGACGAGCCGGCTGGACGGTGGCCCCTCGGCCGGGTCGGCATCGGCCCTCGCCCGGCACCCGCGCGTTTAGCCCGCGCTGCTCCGGGAACAAGCAGGCACCCGAGGCAAAGGAGAAGCTCATGGGCGTCAAGGACGCACTGTTCAAGGGACGGGCCGAGGTGGCCTATGACGGCCACACCATCGCGGTCGAGAGCAAGACCGGTCGAGGGATCGGCAACCACCACCAGCTCTTCGTCGACGGCGAGGCCCAGGACGTGGAGACCACCTTCTTCGGGGATCACCTCGAGGGCACCCTGCCGGGCGAGGAACCCAAGGCGTTCCACGTGCGGATCGAGCAGGGCCTGAACACGCACTACACGCTCCTCATCGACAACCAGGAGATCAAGATGGGCAGCGACTTCGTCGCCTGACCGGGCGGGCGACAAAGAGGGATGGCAGGATTCACGCCATGGCCCTGCGCGACCGGCTGAACCCAGACGAGGCGGCTCTCGTGTTTCGCCGGGCGGCCGAGCTGGAAACGACCGGCGGGCCGGGCCAGGGTGACGGGATGCTCGACGACCGGGCGATGGAGGACATCGGTCGGGAGGTCGGCCTGTCGCCAGGCTCGGTCCGAGCGGCGCTGGTCGAGTTGCGCGGCGGTGCTTTCACCCTCCCCATCGCAGCGCCTTGGGGTACCGTGAGCGGCTCTCGGGCGGTGCCCGGCCACCCTCATGAGGTGGTGTCCGCCCTCGAGGACGAGGCGCGCCGTAGCCAGCTCGACGTCGTCCGGCGGATGGGTGACCTGACCGTGTGGACCCCCTCGCCCGGAGTCTCTGCGGCCATGGCCCGGCGCCTCCGCGGTCGACGACACCACCCGCTCCTGGCCCTCAGGGAGCTGCGAGCCACCGTGGTGGAGGTTCCGTCCCGACCGGCCGTTGCTCACGTCCGTCTCGAAGGGAGCCTCGCCTCCCCCGGGCGGCTGTTGTCTGCTCGCGTCCAGGCGCTCCCGCTGATCGGCGTGGTCGGCGGAGCGCTGTTCGAGGTGATCGTGGACCCAACGGAGATCTGGCAGTGGCCCGTCGCGGGCGCCATCGGGATCGTGGCGGGCACGGGGCACGCCCTACGGTCCTATCGGCGGATGATGGTGGAGACAGAGACGGCCCTGGACGCCTTCCTCGGGGATCTGGCGACGAGCGTGGCCTCGTTCAGGGGCGGCGCGCCGGTTCCCTAGACCGTGGCAGGTGGCGCGGCTCGGCCATCTCGAACTTTGGACCCATGTCCGCCTCCACGGGGGAGTTGAGTCCAAAGGTGTCACCGGCGACGGAGGGCGCCCAGCCCGGCGGCATCGGTGTGGCAGGGTGGCTCGCTCTCATGGCTGCCCTCCTCGCGCTGCTCTCCAGCCTCCTGTGGGGCTCGGGGGACTTCCTCGGCGGCACCCTCAGCCGGCGGGTCCACCCCGTCGCCGTCATGCAGGTCACCCAGGGCCTGGGCGGGGTGGCGCTCCTCGTGATCGTGGTCGCCGCCGGGGATGCCGGTCGCACCGGGGCCATCGGGTGGGGCGTCGCCGCCGGCGCGCTGGGCTGCATCGGGCTGGGCGCCTTCTACTCCGCCCTGGCCACCGGCACCATGGGCGTGGTGGCCCCCGTGGCGGCCACCGGGGTGGTGATCCCGGTCGGGGTGGGCCTGCTGCAGGGGGATTCGCCGTCGCTGGTCCAGCTGGCGGGCATCGTGGTCACCGTCGCCGGCGTGGTGCTGGCCTCGGGCCCCGAACGGGGATCGCCCGCCGCGAGGCGAGCCGCGGCCACCGCCCTCACCCATCCCGCAGGGGTCGCAGCACGAGCCGTCCCCACCGCCGCCGCCCGCACCACCGATGGGCCGACCCCCGAGCCGGCCTCCGATCTGCGCCCGCTGCTGCTCTCGGGCATCGCCGCGGTCGGCTTCGGCGGGGCCCTCACGTTGGTGGCCCGGGGCAGCGAGACCAGCGTGGCCATGACCCTCCTCGTCATGCGCATCACCGTCACGGTCATCTGCACGACCCTGCTGCTGACGCGGCTCCGGGGCGCGGTGCGGCCCGAGCGGCGCGACCTCCCGACGTTGGCCACCATCGCCACCACCGACTCCTCGGCCAACGGTGCCTTCGCCGTCGCCACCACCATGGGCCAGGTGTCGATCAGCGCCGTGCTGGCCTCGCTCTACCCGGCGGTGACGGCCCTCCTGGCCTGGAGGCTCCACGGTGAGCGCCTGCGCCGGATCCAGGTCGTCGGGGTGGTCGCCACCCTGACCGGGGTCGGGCTCATCGCCGCCGGCTGATCGTCGATGCCCGGTGAGGCGCCGTGACGGCCCCCGCCCCACGAAGCCTACCCTGGCACCCCATGACGATCCGGCTGGAGGATCCCCACGGTCGGCGGTGGACGGTCCGGCGCTCGGTGCTCCACGGGCGCGACGGTCGAGGACGTCGGTTGCGGTGGCGCGGACCCGACACGCAGTGGCTCAGGGCTCTCGAGCTGGTCCGGGTGGCCGAGCTGGGCGACGTCCCGGTGATCGGCGTGATCGCGCTGGGCGTGGCGGCCGCCGTCGTCATCGCCGTGCTCCTCGTGTTCCTTCCCTTCGTCGCCCTCGGGCTGCTCGAGGCCTTGGTCCTCGGACTGCTCCTCACCGGCGCCGCGCTGGCCGCCACGACGTTCGGGCGCCCGATCCTCGTCCGGGCCGAGCCCGAGCCGCAGCCTGACGGTGAGCCTGCGGCCGACGTCTCGCCCGACGCCGTGCTGGTCTGGGCGGTGAAGGGCTGGCGGGCCAGCCGGAAGTGCCGCGACCGGGTGGTGCGGGCCCTCGAGGAAGGTTCGGACCCGAGGACCTCGGTGGGAGGCGACGCCGCGCTGGTCGTCGCCGAACCCCACCGGCCCTGACGGCCCAGCTCACCGGGGCGAGACCCAACCCCACGCCGGGCCGCGGGGTGGGGGACGGTCATGAGGCTTGCCCCCGTCCGCCGATCCGGGGCCCTCCTCCTCTCCCCGTCACGAGTGGCCGGCGGACTGGCCATGACCCGGAGCGCCGGTGCCGTGCGCCGGTCGGGCGCTAGCGGCCCGCAGACTGTCGTGATGGCCGACGCGCAACGGAGCCCACCGGGGTTCGACGAGCTGTTCCGCGAGGAGTACCCGCGCCTGCTCCGGGTGCTCACCGTGGCCTGCGCCGACCGCGAGGCCGCCGCCGATCTGGCCCAGGACCGGCCGGTGGCCGAGGTCGCCACCCTCCTCGGACTGGCCGAGGGGACGGTGAAGTCGCACCTGTACGACGGCCGTCGGACTCTGGCGCGCAGTGACCGGCTGGCCCCCGAGGAGGACCGATGAACGAGCCCGGGCGCCCCGACGACCTCAGCCGTCGCCTCGATCGGGCCGTCGCCGCCCCCTGCCGGGAGGAGGTGGACGACGCCCTCGACCGGGTCCACCGGCGGGCTCGTCGCCTCGACCCGGCACGCTCGCCATGGGTCGCAGCCGCGGCCGTCGCCGCCGCCCTGGCCGTGGTGGCGGGCGGGATCGGCGTCGCTGCGCTGAGCTCGCACCCCGCCGACGAGCTGCGGGCCGGTGGTCGCGAGGGCACGGCGTCATCGACGAGCACCACGTCGCTCGCCGCGGATGAGTGGCCCGAGGGCTGGAGATCGGCGACCACCCTGGCACCCGGGTCGCCCGCCTCGGCCGAGGAGATCGCCGCCGCCCGTGTCACCGTCCTCGATGTCCTCGACCTGGATCCCGACGGCGGCGGGCGGAATCCGTTGCTGCTCAGGTCGGGCAACCTCCTGGCCGTCACCAGCGACACCATGCGGATCTTCCTGGGGCTCGACGGGTGGCCTGCGGCCCAGGAGATCACCGAGGCGGTCGGACCCTCCGTGGCGGCCCGGGCGGTCGAGATCACCGTCGGCTCTCGCTGGTATCCCACCGGTGCGCCCACGAGCGGCGACGAGTGTCGCGCGGTGGCCGAGCTCGCCACGCCGTCCGATGCCGGCGGCGTGCCGACCCTCGATGCCCGCATCGAGCTCGAGTCCCACACCGTCCGAAGCGGTGCTGACCTCTCGGGGCGCATCATCGCCATCGCGCCGGGGGCGCCGGTCGAGTACGCGACGGGGCCCACCGAGATCGGCTACGTCGTGCGGCGGGGCACCTATGAGACCGTGGGCGTGTGGCAGGGAGCCATGGCCTCGATCGGGTCTGGCGTCACCTTCGACGCCGAGGAGACCGCGCTCGATCTGGTGGCGGGGACCGCCCGCTGCCACCCGGAGGGTCCGCCGGGGCTGGCACCCGGGCCCTACGACCTGGTCTGGGGTCCCGAGCCGCCGGGGGGCGCGACCGAGCCGGTCGTGATCCGGGCCCGCACGCCCATCACGGTCACCGGGTGACGGGCATGGGCTGACGAGAGGTCAGGAGTACGGGTCGTCGGTGTAGAAGGGGTTCTCGCCGGCGTCGTGGTCGGTGGTGTCGACGACCTCGGTGATCTCCGGGATCCGTTCGAGGATGGCCGACTGGATGCCGTCGCGGAGCGTCATGGCGCTCACCGCGCAGCCCTGGCAGCCGCCGCCCATGGTGATGTGGGCCTGGGTTCCCTCGATCCTGACCAGGGTGGCGAACCCGCCGTGGGAGGCGAGGGCGGGGTTGATGTGTCCGTCGAGCAGCTGGGTCACCTTCTCCGGAACGGTGCCCGTGAGCTCGATCGATCCGTCCATGCCGAGCGGGTCGGGGCGGTTCGGGTTGCGGAGCACGAGGCCGCCCTGCCCCTCGCGCGAGGGGATGTCGAGGGTGGCGCCGCGGAGGCGATCGATGCTGCCGGCGGGGACCCAGACGGTCATGCCGTCCTGCACGGCGACGGAGTCTTCGGGGGCGGCGTCGGCCACGGCCTCGAAGGCCAGGTCGTAGGTGAAGTCGGTGCCTCGCACGCCGGTGACCTCGACCCGCAGGGCCAGGGCGTCGGCGTCGTCCTCGGCCGCGCGCAGCCCGACCACGGTGGCGTGGGCGTCGTCGGAGAGCCGCAGCACCGGTGCTGCGGTCGGGGTCTCGGCGGCGACCGACGGGTCGGCCGCGGTGTCGACTGCATCGCCGGCGGTCTGCGTCTCGGTGGCGTCCATGGGTTCAGGCTACCGACGACCGGCCGCGACGCTGCACTCACGCCCGTCGACTGACGGCCCCCCGTCCGCCATCCCGGGCGGGGCGGCGGGTCACTCACGTAGGTTGCGGCCATGGTCGATGCTGCGCCGTTCGACTCGTTCTCTCTCTTGGGGAGGACCGCCCTGGTCACCGGCTCGTCGCGGGGCCTCGGCGCGGCCACCGCCCGGCGACTGGCCCGGGCCGGGTGCGACGTGGTCATCACCTACCGTCGTCAGGAGACCGCGGCGCAGGAGGTGGCTGCCGCAGTCGAGGCCGCCGGCCAGCGGGCGTGGGTGCAGCGCTGCGACATGGGCGAGGTCGACGACATCGATGCCCTGCTCGTGGCGGTGGCTGACTCGGAGCGGGGCCCGGGGTGGCTCGACATCGTCGTCGCCAACGCCGCCGCCACCAGCTTCCGACCTCTCCTCGAGGCCGAGCCCCGCCACCTCGAGCGCACGTTCGCCATCTCGGTCACCGGCTTCCTCCGCCTCGTCCAGCGCTCGATGCCGCTGCTCGAGGCCAGCGGGCACGGCCGGGTCGTGGCCGTCTCCGGCGCCGACACCGTGACCTGGATCCCAGCCCACGGCATCCTCGCTGCGGCCAAGGCCGCCATGGAGTCGATGGTCGCCTACCTGGCGTGTGAGGTGGGCGAGCGGGGGGTGTCGGTCATCGGTGTCAACCCCGGGTGGATCGACGGCGACAGCCTGCATCTGATGCTCGGGCCCTTCTACGAGGCGGCGGCCGACGTCGAGCGCCGCACCCACCCGATGCGCCAGACCATGAGCCCCGACGACGTGGCCGAGAGCGTGGTCGCCCTCTGCACCGATGCCGCCCGCTTGATGAGCGGGTCGGTGGTGGCGGCCGACGGTGCGGGCGTCTTCGCCTTCTGCGGACGCTTCATCACCCTCTCGGCCGAACAGGCCCTCGCCGGTGGCGCGGGCGTCGAGGACACCGCCGGCGCCGGCGCCGCGCCCAGCGTCGTGCGAGGGACACCTCCGGCCTCCGCCTAATGGCGGCGAGCGGCCTCCCGGTAGCGGGGGTTGGGTGTCAGCCCTCGACGGTGGCGGTGAAGGC
>NZ_DATLXO010000072.1:0-2767 GCF_035575815.1 Iamia sp. | reverse complement strand
CCGGCTTCGACATCTACCGCCAGGCCAAGCACATCCACACCAACCCGTCGACCGGGCGTGACGGCTACATGCACTTCGCCGCGCTGAGCGCCAACATCTAGGCCCGTGGAGGTCACCGCCAGCGCCCGGGCCGCCGAGGTCATCACCGAGATGGCCGCCCTGCGGTCCGGGACGCTGACGGTCACCATCGGCACCGGCTGCTGTGAGTCCACCGCCCCGTTCCTCTACGAGGACATTTCACATACGCGCGATCGGGGTGCATCCGTTCGACCAGGGCCCTTCCGCGCCGCGTCGTGGCCCGGCCCCACGAGTCGACCACGAACGCGCTGGTCGAAGAGGTGCTGCGCTCCTCCCCGCACGTTCGTCGGTGGTGGGACGGCCACGAGGGGGCTCCCATCGCCAGTGGCGTCAAGGCGCTGCGCCACCCGACCCTCGGCGTGTTCCGGCTCCGCCACGCCGTGCTCCACGTCGGCGGTCAGCCCGATCAGCACTTCGTCGCCTTCGCCCACGACACCCCCGAGGGCACGTCCCGCTTCGAGGCCTTGGCTGCCCTGGCCCCGCCGTCCGACCTCGCATCCTGAGCGCAGAGGACCCGGCAACAGGTGACTTCACTCACGAGCTCGTTCACCGGGGCCTCGGATCGCTCGTCGGCTGGCGCCTCCTCGCCCTGTTCCTTCTTGTGAGAGCGCACACCAGCATCCCCGGTGAACTCACGGGGATCGGCCGACCGGCGCGCGCTCTCAGCGGTGTCGGTCCACCAGGGCCGCGAATCGGATCATCTCGTCGGCGGTGTCGGCCTGGAGCCAGCGGCGTAGGACAGGGACTGCGATCCAGCGCCAGGGCCGCTTGAACCGGAACGCCTCCCGGTGGGTGACCACGGTGCCGTGGTCGGTGGCCTCGCAGTCGAAGGTCCCGTCGAAGTCGAGGAACCATCGTGCTGCTCCCGCGGTCGGGGACCCGATGGCGAGGCGTGATCCGGTGACGGTGAAGGGGTAGGTGCCGGCCGGCCCCGGAATGCCGCGCAGCCGTCCGGAGAACTGGACGGTCCCCGTGTCGCCGTTGCGGTCGATGTCGCCTACCCGGCCGATCTTGTGGTCGGCCTGGCGATAGCGCTCGAGGTCGAGCACGAACTCGAAGACCTCACTGGGCGAGCTGTGCACCGTGGCCTGGCCCTCGCCGATGATCGTCACCGCATCCATGAGCGTCCTATCCGTCGGCGCGGTGCAGCGCGATGGCCGCGGCGCCGTCGACGACGGTCAGGACGGCCATGGCCACTGCTCCCTGCCGGGCCCGGGAGTGTCCATCGGGGGCTCGGGCCTCCCGGGAGTAGGCGACGCCGATCACGATGTTGAGCGCAGCGCGGGCGGCCATGGGGATGGTGCGTCGACGACCGCGCCTCAACAGGCTCGGGGCCAGGGCGAGGTCGGCGAGGCCGAGGCGTCGGGCCAGCGCGGGCTGATCGCCCAGACCGACGAGTTGGGCGGTGCGGCTGGGCGAGAGGGTGAGGGCGAGGCCCATGGCCAAGGTCACGGCGCCCGCGGCGTCGACGACTCGGGTCACGCGTGCGGTCATGGTGAGAGAGTACTCTCTCACCATGACCGCGTCGACCCATGATCGTCTGGTCGAAGAGGGGATGAGGCTGTTCGCCGCCCAGGGCTACCGGGCGACCACGGTGGCCGACATCCAGCATGCCTGCGGGCTCGCCGCAGGCTCTGGGGCCCTGTACAAGCACTTCACGTCCAAGCAGGACCTGCTCGAACAGGGGATGCGACGGTTCCTCGCGGATCTCGAGGCCTCAGGGAGGCGGGTCCTTGACACCCTTCCCTCCGAACCTCGGGCGGCCCTCGGCGCCATCTGCGATGGCGTCTGGTCGACCATGGCCGGCCAGTCCGCCGCCAACCGGATCATCCTGCGCGATCTCGAACAGTTCCCCGAGCTGCTCGACGAGGTCTGGACGAGGCTGGTCGGCGCGGTCTACGCCGAGCTCACCGACTGGCTCCGCGCCCAACGCGACCACGGCAACCTCGAGGTGGTTGACCCTCAGGCCACCGCAGCCGTGCTCCTGTCCTCACTGACCTACCACCGCCTCCTCGGCGATCTCATCGGGCGAGCCCCCGGAGACGTCGAACCCGAGACCTTCGCCAACGCGTGGATCGACCACGCCGTCGCGACCCTCGGCCTCGCCCGACCTGTCGGGCACGAATGAGATCCGCGCGCCGCAGCTGTTCCTCCTCTCCGAGAAGCCCGCGGGATCACCGGCACCGTCCTGCCATGCGAGGGTGGTGCCGCCTCGGCCTGACCACAGCCGCCCCACGCCCCCGGACGTGAGGTCGAGCCACGGCGCTCGTCGTCGATGCGACGGCGGGCTGACCGCACTACGGTTCCTGACCGCAGAGTCAAGACATCACGAGCCGAGACACGACGACCCGAACACGACGATCAAGGGGACCCGGCAATGGCCGACCACCAGTTGTTCATCGACGGCGAGTACCGCGACGCCCTGTCGGGCGAGACCGGCGTGCAGACCACCAACATGGAGCGGGCCAGGGCCATCGCCGCCCGCCTGAAGACCGGCACGGTGTGGATCAACGACTACCACATGATCAGCCCGGAGCGTCCCTTCGGTGGCTACAAGCAATCGGGCATCGGCCGGGAGCTCGGCACCGCCGGCTTCGACATCTACCGCCAGGCCAAGCACATCCACACCAACCCGTCGACCGGGCGTGACGGCTACATGCACTTCGCCGCGCTGAGCGCCAACATCTAG
>NZ_DATLXO010000071.1:0-28152 GCF_035575815.1 Iamia sp. | reverse complement strand
CCGGCTTCGACATCTACCGCCAGGCCAAGCACATCCACACCAACCCGTCGACCGGGCGTGACGGCTACATGCACTTCGCCGCGCTGAGCGCCAACATCTAGGCCCGTGGAGGTCACCGCCAGCGCCCGGGCCGCCGAGGTCGTCACCGAGATGGGCGCCCTGCGGTCCGGGACGCTGACGGTCACCATCGGCACCGGCTGCTGTGAGTCCACCGCCCCGTTCCTCTACGAGGACTTCTACCCCGGGGCCGACCAGGAGCCGGTGGGCGAGGTCGCCGGTGTCGTCATCTACGCCCCGGCGTACCTCCGTCGGCTCTACCCGGGCGCACAGGGGCCTCGTCTCGAGGTCGTCGAGGACATGGGCGACTCGCTCTCGGTCGAGACGGAGCTGGGCGTGCGCCTGGCCCTGCGGGGCACCGGGCTCGACTCGGTGACCGATCCCGAGGTGTGCGCCGTCCCCGAGGGCGGTGATGCCACAGGGTCCGGCCGCACCGGCGCGCCGATCCGCAGCGCGAGACCGATCGCGGCGCGCGCCGTGACGGGGCGCCCGCCGCCCGGGCTCGAAGGCCTCCGCCTCCGCTGAGGCTCGGGATGCGCCGAGAGCGGTCCGTCGCCGGATTCGGGCCGAACCCTTGACGGAGGCGGTGCGGCGACCGACCATCAGGGGGTGACACCGATGACAGCACGACGAGGGCGGGCCGTGTTGGTCGTGTTGGTGGCGGCGACCCTGCTGGCGGCGTGCAACCCCGACCCCACCGGTGGCGCCCGCCCACCAGCGCCGGGCTCGGGTCCCGGTTACACCTCGTCGCAGCGACCGGCCACACGCGCCGACGTCGTCCACTCGTGGCGCGAGGGGTGTCCGCTGCACTGGAACGATCTCACCGTTATCCGCGTTGCCTACTGGGGCTACGACGGTGCCCGCCACGTCGGCGACATCGTCGTCCGCGACTCGGTGGCCGTCGACATCCGGGGCGCGTTCCGTTCGATCTACGACCAGCGCTTCCAGATCCGCCGCATCCACCCCGTCGACGTCTACGGCGCCGACGACGATCGGTCGATGGCCGCCAACAACACCTCGGGGTTCAACTGCCGCCGGGTGAGCGGTACGTCGGTCTGGTCCGAGCACAGCTACGGGACCGCCATCGACATCAACCCGATCCAGAACCCCTGGGTGAAGGGCTCGTCGGTCGACCCGCCCGCCGGTCGCGACTGGATCGACCGCGGCTCGGTGACGCCGGGGATGATCACGAGCGGCGATGTCGTGGTGCGGGCCTTCGCGGCCAAGGGCTGGAAGTGGGGCGGCCACTGGCAGTCCAGCAAGGACTACCAGCACCTCAGCCTCTCGGGCCGCTGACCACCCCTCGGCCGCTGGCTGGGGCCGAGATGGCGGCGAGGTGGCGGAGGTCGTGCGGTACCTTGGCCCCCGATGGCCCTCCGAGCAGCAGCGCCCGTTCCGGGCGGGCCGGTCGACGACCACCATGGGGCCGACGACGACCACGAACCGGGTCGGGTCGACGGGGAGGATCGTCCGCCGAGCCCGGGCGCCCCTGCCTCGAGGGCGCGGCGGCGTCCGCTGGTGGTGGTGCTGGTTCTCCTCGCCGTGGTCGCCCTGCCAGTGGTCACCGCGCTGGCGGTGCTGCACAGCCCCCGGTGGTACCCATCGGCGACCTGGCCCAGACCGAGCTGCGGGTCAGCGAGGCCGCCACACCCGACACGCCGCTGGTGGGCCTGCCCGGGCGCATCGGCCCCCCTGAGGACCCGGGCCACCACCCCGGCCCCGCCAACTTCTACGCCCTCGCGCCCGGCTACCGCCTGCTCGGCAGCTCACCCTTCGCCCTGCAGGTCGCCCCCGGCGCGCTGAACCTACTGGCCGTGGGCACGGCGGTGGCCCTCGCCGTCCGCCGGTGAGGAGGCTACGGCGCGTGCTCATGGATGCGCCACCTCGTCGTGGGACACGTCCGGGCAGGTTCCCCTCGCCGGGCACCGATGACCGCTGCCGGCTTCGCAGGCTCCGCCGTGCACGACCCGGCGCTCGAAGGGGTCCATCGCGGCCGACGATAGGTGCTGGTCGGGTCATCAACCGAGTGGTGGACGGGCTCAGCTGGGGCTGGGAACCTCGACGGATGGCTCGGCGGGAGCATCGTCCGCGTCGTCGAGGGCGTCGAGGGCCGCCACCGCGGCGTCGAGCATGCGGGCGGTGCAGCCGGCCATGGCCACTGGGGGAACGGCCTCGGTGACGACCACCTGGGCGAGGGCCCGGAAGGCCTCGGCCGCGGCGCTGTCGCCGAGAGCGGCGGGCACACCGGTGTCGCCGCCGGACACGACGTCGGGCTCGAGCGGGATCTGGGCCAGCAGGGGCGCGCCCGCGGCCTCGGCCAGGGCCTGTCCGCCGCCCGAGCCGAACAGGGCGTAGCTCTGCCCGTGGTCACAGGTGAAGGCGCTCATGTTCTCGACCACGCCGGCGACGCGCAGGTAGCTCTTGCGGGCCATGCTCACCGCTCGCTCGGCCACCTTCTGGGCGGCGAGGGCGGGGGTCGTGACCACCAGCACCTCGGCCCGGGGGATCAGCTTGGCCACGCCCATCTGCACGTCGCCGGTGCCCGGCGGCATGTCGACGAGCAGGTAGTCGAGGTCGTCGCCCCACACCACGTCTTGCAAGAAGTGCTGGACGCCACGGTTGAGCATGAGCCCCCGCCACATAAGCGCCGTTGCCTCGTCCTCGACGAGGAAGCCCATCGAGGTGACCCTCAGCGTGCCGGGCCCCACCGCCTTCTCGTGGGGCACCATCAGCTTGCGTCCCTCGCGCTCGACGCCCGCCAGGCGACCCTCGACGCCGAGCATCCGGGGCACGGAGAAGCCCCACACGTCGGCGTCGAGGATGCCGACGGTGAGGCCCCGAGCGGCCATGGCGGTGGCCAGGTTGACCGTGACCGATGACTTGCCGACCCCACCCTTGCCCGAGGCGACCAGGATCACCTTGGTGGTGGCGCCGATGGCGGTGTCCTCGGCCCGCTGGGACACGTTGAAGCGTGCCTTCGCCATGGCTGAGGTCTTCTGCTCGTCGGTCATCTCGGTCCACTCGATGGCCACGTGGGTGACACCGGCGGCGCCGCCGATGCGGGTGCGGATGTCGCGCTGGATCTGGGCCCGCAGCGGACACCCCGCGGTGGTGAGGGCGATGGTGACGACCACCCGGCCCTCGACGTCGGAGGTGATGTCGCGGACCATGCCCAGCTCGACGATGTCGCTGCCCAGCTCGGGGTCGATGACCCCGCGGAGCAGGCCGCGCAGCTCGTCGGGATCGACGTGGCCGGCACGGGCGGGGAGGCTCTCACCGGTGCCGGAGGCGGGGGGCGAGGAAGAGGTCACGCACAGGATTCTACCGGCGGCAACCGGGAGAACCCCGAGCCGGTCCTGTCCCCCCGTGCGGACCCGGCGATAGCGTCGGAGCCGTGAGTGAGCCCCGCGAGCGCGACGAGAGGGAAGGGCCCGAGCTCGGCGCACCGGATGGCGCCCCGGGCGACCTCGGGCGCCTGGCTGTGCTCAAGGCGCTGGGCGACAACACCCGCTACGCCATCTACCTGGAGCTGGCCCGCTCGGCGCGCCCCCTCTCCACTGCCGATGTGGCCGGTGTCCTCGACCTGCACCCCAACACGGTGCGGCCCCACCTCGAGCGCATGCGCGACGTCGGGCTGCTGCAGATCCACACCGCAGCCCGCGGCGGGGTGGGGCGCCCGCAGCACCTCTACTCCCTCGCCCCCGACGCCCCCTCGCTCGGCCTCGAGCCCGCCTCGTTCCCCACCCTGGCCCGCATGCTGCTCCGGCTGGCCACGGCGACCGGGGCCGACGCGGCCGACGCCCTCGACGTGGGCCGGGACCAGGGGCGCGTCGACGGCGACCGCCTCGGCCACCGGGGCTGCCTCACCGCCGTGGTGGCCCAGCTCGACGCCATGGGCTTCGACCCTGCCGTCGCCACCGCCGACGGCGACGGCGACGAGGGGGAGCTGGCCACCATTGCCTTCGCCCACTGTCCCTTTCGCGACCTGGCCGAGCAGCGCCCCGACCTGCTCTGCAGCCTGCACCGGGGCCTCATCGAGGGAGTCGTCGACGCCACCGGCGGCGGCGAGGTGGCGGGCTTCGGCTCGCTGGTGGACCGCACGCCCTGCCAGGTCGAGATCCGCCTCGGCGGGGCTGACCAGCCGGCGCCGGTCTGACCGGGGCCGTGGGTGGACCGGAGCGGTGGGGCGCCGCGGTGGGGCGCGTTGCGTTCCGGGCCGGTAGCATGACCGTGGTTCCGACCGGGCCACGGGGCCCGGCGCCGCCAGGAGGAACACTGACGTGATCGCCCTCACCGACAAGGCCGCCACCAAGGTCTCCGAGCTCATCACCGCCGAGGGCGAGGACAACCTCGCCCTGCGGGTCGCGGTGCGCCCCGGGGGGTGCTCGGGCTTCAGCTACGACATGTTCTTCGATTCCGAGGTCGCCGACGACGACACCACCGTCGAACACGACGGCGTCAAGGTCGTGGTCGACGCGTCGAGCGCCATGATGCTCGAGGGTGCGACCCTCGACTACGCCGACGGTCTCAACCAGGCCGGCTTCTCGATCAACAACCCCAACGCCCAGCGCACCTGCGGCTGCGGGTCGAGCTTCTCCTGACCTGAGGGCCGAGGCGCAGTCCCGGCCTCAGCGGGTGGCCAGGGCGTCGAGCCCCTCGCGGAGCTCGACCTCGTCGTAGATCACGTCGAGGCGGCGACGGAGCACCCCGTCGGCGCCGATCAGGAACAGGCACGGTTCGAACGGCAGGTCCAGGGCCGCCACCGCAGGCGCCAGGGTGGCGGCCAGGCCTTCGGCCTCGACGGCGTCGGCCGACGCGAAGACCTCCACGTGGATGAAGGCGACATCGGGTGCCGCGGCCTGGGCGGCGACGAAGAGGTCGAGCACCGGCCCGCAGATCGCGGTCTGGCAGAACGCGGGGGTCGACACCAGCAGGGCGACGGGGGCGGAGCCCAGCACGGTGGTGAGCTCGATCTCGTGGAGGTCGCACGGGGGGTCCTGCGTGCAGATCGGGTCGACGCCGCCGGCGTCGGCCACCGTCGGCGTGGTCACCGACGGGAACGCCTCGCCGGGCTGGGGGATGGCGATGTCGCCCTCGGTCGAGACCTCGAAGGCGGCGTCGACCGTGGCCCCGTCGACCTCGGTGACGGCCCGGTAGAAGCCGGGCTGGTCGATCGTGACCACCAGGGGGAAGTAGGCCCGCGGCAGCCCGGCGTCGTGGCGAGCGATCTCGAGCCCGAAGGCGACCGACCCACCGTCGGTGTCCTGCACCTCGAAGGTGAGGGTGTCGGGGGCATCCCGCACGAGGGTCCCCCGCTCGTCGCCGAGACCGAGAGCGAGGCGCGACTCCCTGCCGGCGGCGAGGCTCGCGGCGGCGTCGGTCATGCTGACGAGCACGCGACCCGAACCGGAGGCGGCGTCGTCGGGTCCGGGGGTGGCATCGGGATCGGGGTTGTCGCTCCCGCATCCGGCGAGGCCCAGGCCGCCCACCGCTCCCACCACTCCGAGCGCCGCCGCACCGCGCAGCAAGGTGCGACGACTGAGTGCGGTGCGCGCGCCGGCCGCGGGGTGAGGGGGGGAGGTGGGGGCCACGGCTCCGAACCTATGCTTCCGCGCGTGCCCGAGCCCACGCGGGCGGGTGTCGCCGGCGTCACCGGTGGCCCCGCCGCTCCGACCATCCAGATCTCGGTCGACGGCCACCAGGTCGAGCTGGCCGACGAGGGTCTGACCCTGCTCGATGCGCTGCGCGACCGCCTCGGCGTTCGGTCGCCCAAGGACGGCTGCTCCCCTCAGGGGCAGTGCGGTTGCTGCACGGTGCTCGTCGATGGCGCGCCCCGCGTCGCCTGCGTGACCCCCTTGCGGCGGGTGCGGGGCCGGGCCATCACCACCGTCGACGGCCTCGAGGACGCGGTGCGCACCACGTGGGCCGAAGCGTTCTGCGCCACCGGCGCGAGCCAGTGCGGCTTCTGCACCCCGGGGATCATCTGCCGCCTGGAGGGCGCCCGGATCAAGGGCACCGCCTCCGACGACCACAGCGCGGTCGAGCGGGCGCTGGCCGCCCACCTCTGTCGCTGCACCGGGTGGCGCCCGATCGTCGACGCCTGGGACGTCGCCACCGCGAGGTTGTCCGGCACCCCGGTGGGCGTGCGCCACCCCGCCGGTGCGACACCGGCCCGCGAACTCGACGCCGCCGCCCGCCGGGCCGCGCTCGAGGGCCATGCGGACCAGCGCGTCGCGCCCGACGTCGCCCTCGGACGCGGCGGCTTCGCCGATGATCGCGCCCCCGCAGACGCCCTCGTCGCCGTCCCCGACGGGAGAGGCGACTGGGTCGTCGCCGAGACGCTGGCCGGGGCCCGAGCGCGCTCGGGCAAGGTCCAGGGTCGGCGCACCACCGTCGAGGCGACGCCGCCGCTGTCCCTGCCGCCCGGCGAGTGGGACGCCACGCTGCGCACCTGCTGGGTGGAGCCGGCCTACCTCGAGCCCGACGCGGCCTGGTGCAACCCGGGGGCCGAACCGGTCGGCCCTCTCGTCAACGGTGGCGCCTTCGGCGGGAAGCTGTCGTCGCCGGTCGCCGCCGCCGCCCGACAGCTGGCCGATCGCTGGGGCCGGCCGGTGCGCGTGCTCCTGGCGCGCGAGGACATCGTCCGGTGGGGCCCCAAGCGCCCGCCGGTGGCGGGCGGGGCGCGGGCCGATGGCACCGGTCTCATCCGGGTGGTGGCCACTCCCCGGATCGCGGCGGCCATCACCGCCGTCGCCCCCGGGTTCGAGGTCGAGGAGGTCGAGGCGCCGGGGCCGCCGACCGACGTCGGCCTGCGCGCCGCCGGGTGGGCCGAGGCCTTGGTGCTCCTCGCCGGCGCCACCGGACGGGTGCCTCGCGTGGTCGCCCCGAGCGGCGGCGAGGCCGACGCCGAGATCGCCGCCGACGGCTCCGTGCGGGTGCGGGTGCGGGCCGGTGAGCCCCTCGACGAGGTGGTGCTCCGCTCCTACTGCGTGGGAGCGACGCACCAGGCCCTGTCGTGGATCCGCAGTGAGGGCCTGGCCGTCACCCCCGACGGCGAGGTCGAGGATCTGACCATTCGCTCCTTCGGTGTGCTCCGGGCCTCAGAGATGCCCGAGGTCACCGTCGAGGTGCAACCGGGCGGCGAGGCGGTCAACGCCTCCGATGCCGTGTTCGCGGCGGTCGCCGCCGCTGCCTGGCGGGCCGACGGTCACCCCACCGACCTGCCCACCCGCCGCTGATCCGCCTTTCTCGGGCCGTGAAGGAGCCTGGAGCCCCCTCGTCGGCCGGAACGAGGACGGCGCGCTCTCGCGCCCTGATCTCGGTGGCGGACCCGTCGGTCCCGACCAGCTCACCGCCACGTCATGGGATGAGCACGATCTTGCCGCGCGTGTGGCGCTGCTCGAGCGCCTCGAACGCAGCTCGGACCTCCTCCAGCGGATAGGTCTCGGCGATCACGATCTCGAGGTCGCCATCAGTGATCATCTGGGCCAGCTCCGCGAGCACCTTCGCGTTGGACGCCTCCGCGCCACCGACGGCTTGCACGCCGCGCTTCTCGGCGGCGTCGAAGTCGATGATGGTGTTGACGCGCTCGCGCCCGATGCCGAGGTCGAGCGCCAGACCCACGTAACCGCCGCCGAAGGTGTCGATGAAGGCATCGATGGGCCCACCGGCAGCGTCGCGGATCCGCTCGGCGAGGCCGTCGCCGTGGTAGTCGACCGGAGTCACGCCATGGTCGCGCAGCCACCCGTGGTTCGCCTCGCTGGCCAGTCCGAACACGTTGGCTCCCCGCCCGACCGCCAACTGGACCGTTGCTGATCCCACCCCGCCGGCCGCACCGGACACCACGACCACGTCGCCTCGTCCCACGCCGACGGCACGGATCACGGCATGCGCGGTGGTGCCGACGACCTTGAGCGCACCGGCCTGCTCCCACAGGACGTCGGGCGGTCGGCGCACGATGTGGTCGGTGCGAGCAGTGACGTGCTCCGCGTGACTGGCTCGACCATCGGTGAAGCCGAGCACCTCGTCGCCCACCTCGAAGTCGCTCACGTCGTCACCAAGCTCGGCCACCACCCCTGCGAGATCGCTGCCCTGCCCTGATGGGAACGTCGCCGGCCATGTGTCGTCGAGCAAGCCCCTTCGTATGGCCGACTCGCCAGGGTTGATGCCTGCCGCTCTGACCTCGACGAGGACTTCACCGGTGTCCGGGGTCGGCCGCTCGACATCGACCACCTCCAAGACGTCGACCTCGCCGTACTCGCTGAACCTCACAGCCCTCGACATGGACACCTCCTCTGATCGGCAGGGTGCGGGCGCGTCCCGGGCAAGCCTACGCCCCGAACAATGAGTCGGTACGGCCGCCCGGCACCGCAAAAGCACTTCTGACCTGCGGTTGCACCCGCCCACACGAGCTGTCCAGGAAGGCATCGCTAGCGTGGTGAGCGTCCCCGCCAGGAGCCCCCATGACCTCACCCCCGTACACCCCGGCGGCCCGCGCCGGTGACTGGATCGCCGTCTCGGGGCAGGTGCCCCTCCGTGACGGCACCTTCCTCACCGACCGGCCCTTCGCCGAGCAGATCGACGGGGTGCTCGCCAACGTGGCCGACCGGCTGGCCGAGCACGGGGCGTCGCTCGGGGATGTTGTGAAGACCACCGTCTTCCTCACCGACATGGCCGACTACCCGGTGCTCAACGAGCGTTGGATCGCCACCTTCTCCGACCCCCGCCCGGCCCGCAGCTGCGTGGCCGTGGCCGGCCTTCCCTTCGACGTGCGGGTCGAGGTCGAGGCCTGGGCCCTCACGCCCACCGACCGCTGACGGTCCCCTTCCCTGCCCGACGACGGCAGAGCGCTCCCGGCTCGGCGGGGGCGAGGTGCACCGGGCATGATGTCCCGGTGATCGGAGCCATCGTCCTTGCCGTGATCCTCGTCGTCGTGTTCCCGGTGACCGTCGCTCTGAGCGGCGCCGTCGCCTCTGCGATCCTCGGCGGGGCACTCACGTCCTCGGCTGAGTCCGACCACGAGGGCAGCGAGCTCGTCGCCCTCAACCGGTAACCCTCGGTCGGCGCCCGATCGCCTCCCGCCGGCCGCGCCCGGCGCCGGAGGGTCGTCAGACGCCCCAGCGGGACTGGCCGAAGCGGTAGCCCACGGAGCGGACGGTGGTGATCAGCCCGGCGTTCTCCTCGCCCAGCTTGGCCCGGAGCCGTCGCACGTGGACATCCACGGTGCGGGCGCCGCCGTAGTACTCATAGCCCCATACCCGGCTGAGCAGCGTCTCGCGGGTAAACACCCGACCCGGGTGCTGGGCCAGGAACTTCAGCAGCTCGTACTCCATGTAGGTGAGGTCGAGGGGGCGGCCGTCGATCGCGGCCTGGTAGGTCTCGAGGTTCAGGGCCAGGTCGCGGTACTCGATCATCTCGGGACCCGAGCCGCTGCCCGCCCGCCACAGCAGGTGGCGCAGCCGGGCCTCGAGCTCGCGCGGGTGGAAAGGGTCCAGGCAGAAGTCGTCGTAGAGGTCCTCGCGCAGCTCCAGGTCGGTCAGGCCGGCTCCGCGCACGAGGAGCATCAGGGGTTCGACGGGCACGTCGCGCTTGCGCAGGGCGCGGCACACGGCGAGGCCGGTCTCGGGCGCGTCGCCCAGCACCACGATCGCACCGCGCCAGGTGACCTCGCGGTCCATGCGGTTGACCGCGCCCTCGTCGCCCACCGCCTTCCAGGCGTGGCCGGCGAGCTCGAGGGTCTGCACCAGCTCGGGGGGCGGGGGATCGGGGTGGACGAGCCAGGGCTCGAGGACGGTCACCGCGAGCTGCTACCAGGCCGGCAGGTAGCGCTGGAGCTCGAACGGGGTCACCTGCGCCTTGTAATCGGACCACTCGCTGCGCTTGTTGCGGATGAACCAGCCGAAGATGTGCTCACCGAGCGCCTCGGCCACCAGCTCGGAGCCCTCCATGACGTCGAGGGCTTCGGCGAGGGACTGGGGGAGCTCTGCGATGCCCTCCGCGGCGCGCTCGGCGGAGGTCAGCTCGAAGACGTTGGTGGTGGCCTCGTCGGGCAGCTCATAGCCCTCGTCGATGCCCTTCAGGCCGGCGGCGAGGATCACCGAGAAGGCCAGGTACGGGTTGCAGGCCGGGTCGGGGGAGCGGAACTCGATGCGGACCGAGGAGTCCTTGCCCGACTTGGTCACCGGCACCCGGATGAGCGCCGAGCGGTTGTTGCGGGCCCACGACACGTGGGCCGGGGCCTCGGTGCCGGGGATGAGCCGCTTGTAGGAGTTCACCAGCTGGTTGGTCACCGCCGTGATCTCCCCGGCGTGGTGGAGGAGCCCGGCGATGAAGCCCCGCCCGATCTTGGACAGCCGGTAGTCGTCGCTGGAGTCGGCGAACGCGTTGCTGTCGCCCTCGTAGAGCGACATGTGGGTGTGCATGCCCGAACCCTGCACACCGGCGAGGGGCTTGGGCATGAACGTGGCGTAGGCGCCGCGCTCCATGGCGATCTCGCGGACCACCAGGCGGAACGTCATGACGTTGTCGGCCATGGTCAGGGCGTCGGTGTAGCGCAGGTCGATCTCGTGCTGGCTGGGGCTGTCCTCGTGGAAGGAGTACTCCACCGGGATGCCCATGGCCTCGAGGGTGTGGATCGTGCGCTTGCGCAGGTCCGAGGCCACATCGGCGGTGGTGAGGTCGAAGTACGAGCCGGTGTCGAGCGGCTGGGGGACCCGGGTGCCGTCACCGTCGGCGAAGTAGAAGAACTCCATCTCGGGGGCGACGTAGAAGTTGAACCCGCGCTCGCGCGCCCGGTCGAGGTTGCGCTTGAGCACGTGGCGGGGATCGCCCTCGAACGGCGAGCCGTCGAGGTTGGTGACGTCGCAGAACATGCGCGCCGCGGTCTCGTCGCTCTGCCCCCACGGCAGCAGCTCGAAGGTCCCGGCGTCGGGCCGGGCCAGGACGTCGGACTCCTGGATGCGGCTGAAACCGTCGATGGCCGAGCCGTCGAACTGCATCCCCTCCTCGAAGGCGGCCTCGAGCTCGGCGGGGGAGATGGCGAAGGACTTGAGCTGGCCGACCACGTCGGTGAACCAGAGCCGGATGAGCCGGACCCCTCGCTCCTCGACGGTGCGCAACACGTATTCCTTCTGGGGGTCCACCGAGGCATCGTCGTCGCGGGAGCCCGGCGCCGCAACCCACGAGGCGCCCAGTTCACATTGCGTTCACGGGTTGCCGGGCCCTACCGGCTCATCGGCGGATGGCCGGAGACGGCCCGGCGCCGGTGGTCGAGGAGCCGGCGGCGAGCGGATCCGGCTCCCCGGCGGGGCCCCAACTACCCTCGTCGACTGGTCCCCGACCTCGTTCACACCACGTTCACATTCGGGAAACGGCGGTGACACTGCCCGCGGGCAGGGTGCTGCCGTCACACCGCCCACCTCTGAAGCGAAGGAAGTCGCCCGTGGCGATCAAGGCCGAGTACATCTGGATAGACGGCACCGAGCCGACCGCCCGTCTGCGGTCGAAGACCAAGGTCGTCGCCGATCCTCCGGAGGAGTGGCCGATCTGGGGCTTCGACGGGTCCAGCACCAACCAGGCGCCCGGTGACCAGTCCGATTGCGTGCTGAAGCCGGTACGGGTGGTCCCCGACCCCATCCGGGGCGGCGACGACGTGCTCGTGCTCTGTGAGGTGCTCCTCATCGACATGACCCCGCACCCCACCAACACGCGGGCCGCACTGCGCGACGTCGCCGAGCGGTACGCGGACCAAGAGCCGTTGTTCGGGATCGAGCAGGAGTACACCTTCTTCTCCGACGGTCACCCCCTCGGCTTCCCGAAGGGCGGCTTCCCGGCCCCGCAGGGCTTCTACTACTGCGGCGTCGGCGCCGATGAGGTCTACGGCCGCGACATCGTCGAGGCCCACCTCGACGCCTGCCTCGAAGCGGGCCTGACGATCTCGGGCATCAACGCCGAGGTCATGCCGGGCCAATGGGAGTTCCAAGTGGGCCCGGTGTCGCCGCTCGACGTCTCCGACGAGATGTGGCTGGCGCGCTGGCTGCTCTACCGCATCGCCGAGGAGTTCGACGTGGCCGCCACGCTCGACCCGAAGCCGGTGAAGGGTGACTGGAACGGCGCCGGGGCGCACACCAACTTCTCCACCAAGGCCATGCGCGAGGGCTACGACCCGATCATCGCCGCCTGCGAGTCCCTCGGCGCCCCCGGCAAGGTCGAGGAGCACGTGAAGGGCTACGGGGCCGACATCGAGCACCGCCTCACCGGCCTGCACGAGACCGCCCCGTGGGACGAGTTCACCTACGGCGTGTCGAACCGCGGCGCATCGATCCGCATCCCGTGGCAGGTGGCCCAGGACAAGAAGGGCTACATCGAGGACCGTCGGCCCAACGCCAACATGGACCCCTACGTGGTCACCCGGCTGATCACCAGCACGGTCTGCTCCGCCGCCCTCTGAACCCGAGCGCCCGGGCCGGCCCTTCGGGGCCGGCCCTTCGTCGTGTCGGGGCGTGCGCATCGGTCGGCGCCAGGGGGCTGACAAGCTGGCTCCAACACAGCCGAGCTGCCCGCAAGCGATCCGCGAGAACGGTCAGCGAGCGGACGAGCCGTCTCCGGGCTCTCGACCCGTGCCGGTTGGTGGTCACTCCAAGGGGCGCGCCTGCGGCCGCTGATCATGAGCCCACCAGAGCACCAGGTAGACGGCGGCGGCGCAGACGGCGACACCGGCGAGGCTGAGAGGTCCAGGTTGGTCACCGAACATGAGAAGTGCCCAGATCATCGTGGCCGGCGGGGTCAGGTAGAGCAGGGCGCTGACGTGGCGCCCGAGCCTGCAGCTCGGGACGTCGCCAGTCGTCGCCCGAAACCTCGCCGCGGCACGCCGCTCGGCCGCAGCGGCATCGCATCCTGAAACCAGGTGCTCCCGAGACGGTGCCGTAGTCCAGCGTCAGCTCCTCTCCCGTGGAGATCGTCCGGCGCGCCGCGATCACATAGGGCCCGGTGAGCCACAGGACGGGGTCGCAGCTGTGGTTGCCGAAGTGGACCATCGTGGCCGTCGGCAGCACCAGGTGACGGTCCTCCTCGACCGTGATCGTGTCGACGTAGGGTGCGCCGGGATCGACCCGGGTGGCGCCGAGGAGCTCGTCCAGCTTGGCGGACGACACGAGCCGCCCGCCCAGCCGGATCACGGTCGTGTCGACGGGCAGGACCTCGGTGGCGAAGAGGCCTCGCCCGGCGATGGGCGAATCGCCCACGACGACGACCGGATGGACCCACACGTCACGAGGAGGGGCGTCCACGCACCCAGCATCGCCGAGCCGACGCCTCCGGGGCGATCCTGCCCGACGCTCGCCGCTCCATCGAACCTCGTACGGACGTGAACCTCGGTGGCACACCTCCGTACAAAGCTGGTTCTGCGACACGTCAGCCGCCTGACGTCGAGCGGGCCGACGCGACGTGATCGCTCACGCCCCGTCACCTCGAACGAGGGCCCGGTCGTGGTCGTAGGTGAGGAGCGCAACGGCCTCCACGATCGGCAGCCAGCGGACCTCGTCGACCTCGTCGTTGGGCATGAACGCGCCGCCCTCGACCTCCATGTGCCAGTAGCGCACCAGCTTGAAGCGGCCCTTGTGGTCCACATAGCGGGTTGAGTCCCGCTCGGCGCCCAGACGGCACCGCATGCCGGTCTCCTCCTCGACCTCGCGTAGGGCGCACTCCTCGTCGGTCTCGCCGGGGTCGACCTTGCCCTTGGGCAGGCTCCAGTCGTCGTAGCGGGGGCGGTGGACGAGCAGGATCTCGTCGCCCTCGATGCCCCGGCGCAGCACCAGGCCGCCCGCAGCCCGGACATCGACGAGCTCAGCCACGGCGACCCCGCCACGACCACCCCACGAGCGCCGGGAGCTGCACCGGGCCCGGTCCGCCCGCCCCCTCGACGCTGACCGGCGCCGGTCCCGGACCGCCGCCGATTGCGAGCCCGTCGGCCCGGTCAACCACGACCGGCCGGCACGGACGGCATCAGGGAAGCCACGACCATCGCTTGGGCTGGGACGCCTTGTGCCAGGCCGCCGGCCACGCCGATCGCAGCTCCGCTCGCTCGGCCCGTTCGTCGGCGGTCAGGGCCCCGAGGACGAAGGCAGCCGAGACGGCGACGCCAGGGGCGGCCATCGTGGACCGGAACCACTCCTCGGCCACGACGGTGTCCTGGTGGTCGCCGAGCACGCTCTGGACCGCCTTGGCCCCCTTGGCGGCGCGGCGGGCCGGCTTGCCGATCGCCGGCTCCACCGCCTCGGCCGCGTACCGCGCCGCCTTGGCCCGCTTCCGGACCTCGTGCAGCTCCTCGCCGGACGGCTGGTCACCGGATGACCCCACCGCCTTGCGGAGGTGGCGCCAGGGCCGGGCGACCAGATCGGGCAGGACGTCGACGGCCGGGGCCGAGGCCGACCGGCGGACGGGCGGTGCGACCGCCAGGGCGACGAGAGCGTCGAGCAGCCTCCGGTAGCGGTCCGAGCCCAAGGACTCGTGGAGCACGACCACCGCCGCGCCACGGTCGGCGGCGAGGCGGTCGAGGACGGTCGCGACCGCCGGCGCATCGCTCGCCTCGAGGGTCCGGGTCGCACCGTCCGCGATGCGCGGGGTGAGGACGTCGGCGTCGCGCACCCCGCCGAGGATCTCGCCCAACCACTTCAGCTCGCGCCGCAGTGGGTCGGTGACGTCGCGGTCGAGGAGGGGACGGAAGGTGCGGAGGTCGGAGCGCAGGCGCCGGGTCGCGACCCGCATCTGGTGCACCCCCTCGGGATCATCGCCGAGGATCGCCATGGCGTGGTGGTCGAGCAGGCGGGCCACCGAGCTGCGCACGGCCAGGGCGATGACGTCGGCCGCGGTGGGGTCGTCGGGGAGGGGGGTCACGTCGCCCTCGGGCGGCTCGAGGAAGCCGGGGCCGACCGCTCGCGCCACCTTGGGCAGGGTGCCGCCGGGCCCGGCGCCGGCCCGGCGCAGGCGGTCGATCACGGCCTCGGCCACCTCCGCCTCGGCGTCAGGAGCGATCTCGACCTCGATCTCGCGGAAGCGGGCCGCGACCCGGCCCCCGGCCATCACCGACACCTCGTCGTCGTCGATCTCGGCCAGCACCATCCCCTCCGCGTCCTTCACCAGGGTGCGGCGGCGCACCGTCATCAGCCGGGCCACCTTCCGCAACGACTGGGTGCGGACGTGGCCCGCGACGAGCAGGGCCAACCGCTCCGGGATGTCTCCCGCCGGCGCCGACACGTCGATCTCGTCGCGGGCGAGGCCCCCATCGAGGCCCGACGCGCCCGCCGGTAGCTTCAGGGTCCAGGTCTCACGGGGCCCGCGGCGGCGGTGGCGCAGGGTGATGCCCCGCCGACCGAGGCGCAGGTCCGGGGTGTCGAAGTAGGTCGCATCGAGGTCGATGGTCTCGCGTCGCGCCGTGCGGGCACCGTCGGCCACACCGTCGAGGTCCGGCAACGTGAAGGCCGGCCAGGCCGAGAGCTTGATCTCGCGTTCGATCACGGCACGATCATCGCCGCCGAGCCGGGCCCGCCGCCCACACCCGGCGTCGCCCGCGCCGCTGCTCGTCGGCGCCGAGCCGGTCGCTCAGATGTCATCTTCGTCGTCGACCTCGAGGCGCCGGGTCCGTGAGAGCGCCAGCTCGCGGAAGCGGTCCTGGGCGTGCACCAGGCCGTCGCCCTTCACCGGCTGCCACGAGCCGTCGGGTCCGAGGGACCACGCCAGGCTGTCGTCGGCCAGGTTCACGTCGATCACCTCGCGCACCTGGGCCTCGAGCCCCGGGTCGATCACCACCGTGAGAGCCTCGACCCGGCGGTCGAGGTTGCGGGGCATGAGGTCGGCCGAGCCGAAGGCGACGAGCGGGCCGCCGTCATCGGAGCCGTTGGCGAACCAGTAGATGCGCGAGTGCTCGAGGTAGCGGCCGACGATGGAGCGCACCCGGATGCGTTCGGACAGGCCCGGCACCCCCGGGCGCAGGCAACAGGTGCCGCGGATGACGAGATCGATCTCGACGCCGGCCTCGGACGCCTCGTAGAGCAGGTCGATCATCTGCGGATCGACCAGGCTGTTCATCTTCATGATGATCCGGCCCCGGCCCGGACCGGCGTCGATCTCGCCCCGGATGAGGTCGACGATGCCGGAGCGCAGCGAGTGGGGCGCCACCATCAGCTTGCGGTACCGCACGTTGCGGCCGTACCCGGTGAGATAGTTGAACAGCTGGGTCAGGTCGGCGCCGAGGTCGGGATCCGCGCTCAGCACGCCGAGGTCCTCGTACAGCGTGGCCGTCTTGGAGTTGTAGTTGCCGGTGCCGACGTGGCAGTAGCGGCGGATGCCCTCGGGCTCGTCGCGCACCACGAGCAGGGTCTTGGTGTGGGTCTTCAACCCCATCAGCCCGTAGGTGACGTGGACGCCCGCCTCCTCCAGCACCTTGGCCCACTCGATGTTGTTGGCCTCATCGAAGCGGGCCTTCAGCTCGACCAGGGCCGCGACCTGCTTGCCCCTCTCCGCGGCGCGCACCAACGAGCGCACGATGGGGCTGTCGCCCGAGGTGCGGTAGAGGGTGATCTTGATGGCCAGGACCTTGGGATCGCGCGACGCCCGACGCACCAGCTCCTCGACCGAGGTGACGAAGGAGTCATAGGGGTGGTGGACGAGGATGTCGCCCTCGGCGATGGCGGCGAAGATGTCGAGCTTCTCCCCGTCGGGGGCCGAGAGCCGGATCGGGGTGACCGGCGGGGATGGCTCGTCGTGAAGGTCGGGGCGGTCGAGGGCGTGGACCGCCCACAGGCCCCCCAGATCGAGGGGACCGACGTGCTCGTAGACGGCGTGCTCGTCGACGTCGAGCTCGCGCATGAGCAGCTCGCGCACCTGGGGGGTGGCATGGGCGTCGATCTCGAGGCGCACGGAGCGGCCGAACCGTCGGCGGCGCAGCTCCATCTCCACCGCGGCGAGCAGGTCGTCGGCCTCTTCCTCCTCGAGGGTGAGATCTGCGTTGCGGGTCACCCGGAAGGCGACGTGCTCGTCGACCACCATGCCCGGGAAGAGCTGGTCGAGGTGGGCGGCGATCACCTGCTCCAAGGGGACGAAGCGCTCGCCGTCGGGCATCACCACGAAGCGGGGCAGCACCGGCGGCACCTTCACCCGGGCGAAGCGCTTGTCGTCCGTGACCGGGTCGCGGACGGTGACGGCGAGGTTGAGCGAGAGGTCCGAGATGTAGGGGAAGGGGTGACCGGGGTCGACAGCGAGGGGGGTGAGCACCGGGAAGATGCGGTTCTCGAAGACGCCGACCATGTGGGAGCGGTCGTCGTCGTCGAGCTCCTCCCAGGACGAGAGCACGACGCCGCTGGCCGCCAGGTCAGGGACGATGTGCTCGAGGAAGAGCCGCTCCTCGCGCTCGACGAGCACGCGGGCCCGGGCCGTCAGCTCGCGTACTTGGGCGGTGGGCGACCGGCCGTCGAAGGCCCGGTGGCGGATGCCCGCCGCGACCTGGTCGAGCAGCCCGGCCACCCGCACCTGGAAGAACTCGTCGAGGTTCTGGCTGAAGATGGCGAGGAACTTGGCTCGCTCGAGGAGAGGGATCAACGAGTCGTCGGCCAGGGCGAGGACCCGTTCGTTGAAGTCCAGCCACGACAGCTCGCGGTTCAAGAACCGGTCGGGGTCGTCGCGGGCGAAGCCCCCGGGGCCCGGTGTCGCGGCCTCACCGGTCGTCCGCGCCTCGACAGGCGGGGACGGCACGGGCTGCGGCTGCGGCATGGCCCGTCAGCCTATCGGTGGTGGCCGACGAACGCCGACCGGCCCCTGCGTGAACGGGCGGTGGCCGTGGGGCGGACAGGCGGTGGACGGTGGTGGCTGCGCCCGGAGACGGGGGGGCCAGAGGGCAGCGCGACGGTGCGGTGGTCGGTTCGTCAGGCCCCGCGGGCCAGAGGGCGGCGCGACGGCGGTGTCAGGCCCCGCGGGCCAGGAGGGCGGCGCCGACCACGCCGGCGTCGTCGCCCAGCGCGGCGGGGACGACGGGCACGGCCAGGCCGCCGCCCAGGAGCCCGGCTGCCGCTGCTCCCACCCGGGCCACGAGGTGAGGGCCGAGCTTGTCGGCCACGCCGCCGCCGATCACCACCACCGAGACGTCCACCAGCATCACGGCCGTGGCGATGGCCGCCCCCACGGCCTCGACCGCCTCGCCGAGGAGCTCGTGGGCCATCGGGTCGTCTCGATCGAGGGCCTTGGCGAAGACCGACGACTTCATGCGGTCGTCGCCGGCGATGTCGATCAGGGCGGTCGGCTCGCCGGCGGCGTGACGGCGCCGGGCCTCGCCCTCCATGCCGGCCCGCCCGGCGTAGGCCTCGACGTGGCCGCGCCCGCCGCAGCCACACCGACGTCCACCGGCGCGGACGACGAGGTGGCCGATCTCGCCGGCCAGGCCCCGTGGCCCCCGGCGCAGGCGCCCGTCGAGCAGCAGCCCGGCGCCGACGCCGGTGCCCATGAACACGCACAGGGCATCGGGGTACCCGACCGCGGCGCCGTGGGCCGCCTCGCCCAGGGCGCCGGCGTTCACGTCGTTGTCGACCACGATGTGCGGGATGCCGGTCGCCTCGCGGAGCAGGGTCCGGAGCGCCACCGGAGGGTCCCAGCCCACCATGTTGGGCACGCCGCCCACGACGCCGTCGGAGTCGACGAACCCGGGGGTGCCGACGCCGATGCGCTCGGCACCGCCGAGCTCTCGGACCATCTCGGCGATGGCGGCGGCCACCGCCTCGGGCCCGTCGGTGGAGGTGGGGCGCTTGACCCGGGCGCCGACATCGCCGTCGCCGTTGACGGTGGCGGCGAGGACCTTGGTCCCGCCGAGGTCGACGCCGATGGTCGCCGGGGGCACGGCCGCCTCAGCTCTCGGGCTCGCCCAGGTCCCAGTCGAGCAGCAGGTTCTCCCGCTCGGCGTCGCGGATGACGCGCTCGCGGTTGCGGCGGAACTGCGGGTCGTGGGGCGGCACCAGCTGCAGACGGGCCTGGACCCGGTCGCGGAACCCGTCGATCAGCATCCGGTCACCGAAGTCCGACCCGATCTCCCAGTGGGGGGCCACAGGACCGAGGTAGATCACCCGGGCATGGCCCCGCGGGGGCTCGTTGGGATCGCGCTCGAACTCGGTGTAGGTCAACGGGGTCTCCTGGGGCCGACGGGCCGGGTGCAGCCGACCACCCTACCGACTGGCGCGCGGACGGTGCCCGACGGCGGGTCAGCCGCCGCGACGCTTGAGCGTGGCGTCGACCTGGTCGACCCGGCCCCTGCGCTCGAAGGAGATCGACACGACGTCGCCGGGAGCCTTGGCCCGGACGACCTCGCTCAACACCTCGTTGGTGTCGGTGGTCTGCCCATCGGCCTCCAGGATCACGTCGCCGGGCTCGAGGCCGGCCTCCTCGGCGCCCGAGTCGGGGAGCACCTCGGACACCAGGAGACCCTCCATGCCCGTGACGCCGAACTGCTCGAGCAGCTCGGGTGGGATGTCAGGGCTGGTCACCTCGACGGTCGAGGTGCCGAGCACCGCCTGTTCGGGGTTGACCTCGCCGTCGCCGTCGCGCAGGTCCTCGATGAGGGGCTTGAGCGAGTCGATGGCGAGGGCGAAGCCGATGTTCGCCGCCCCGGGGATCACCGCGGTGTTGATGCCGACGACCTCGCCCGCCGCGTTGAGCAGCGGTCCCCCCGAGTTGCCTGGGTTGATCGCGGCGTCGGTCTGGATCAGGTTGTCGAGGGCGATGGTGCCGCCGTCCTCGGTGTCGCCGCTGATCGAGCGGTCCTTGGCCGACACGATGCCGGTGGTGACCGTCGGCTTGCCGCCGAGGCCGAGGGCGTTGCCGATGGCCACGACGTCCTCGCCCACCCGGAGGTCGTCGGAGGACCCGAGCACTGCGGCGCGCAGGTCCTCCTTGCCCTCCACGCGCACCATGGCCACGTCCTCGCCCGGGAACGACCCGACCAGCTCGGCGCCGATGGCGGAGCCGTCGAAGAACGTCACCGAGATCTCGTCGGCCCCCTCGATGACGTGGGCGTTGGTCACGATCAAGCCGGTCTCGTCGATGACGAAGCCGGTGCCGGCACCGGTGGCGCCGGGCTGGGCGTTGAAGCCGGTGTTGATGGCCACCACGCTCGGCTCGGCCGCCTCCAGGATCTGCTGGATGTCGAGGCGCTCTCCGGGGGCCACGCTGGGGCCCGCAGCCGTGGTGGTCGAGCCGGGGCCGACCGCCTCGACGTCCTCGTCGCTGGTGACCAGCACCAGCCCCGACGCGATGAGAGCGGCGACCACGGCGCCGACGATGCCACCGACGAGAGCGGACATGAGCCGCCCGCCCCGGTCCTGGGGGGACGGCGAAGGACCCGACGCGGGGGTCGAGCCCGGTGCACCACCGCTCGCAGGGCGCACCGGTCCGTAGCCCGGCGGGTACGGCGGCTGGCCGCCACCCGAGGCCGCGGGCGGTCCCGCCGGATACCCCGGCCCCTGCCCGCCGGAGGGGGCCCACGGTTGCGGCCCGGTCGGCGCCGCTGCGGCCCGGTCGGGGGCCCGAGCAGAGCTGCCGGTGCCGGACGAGGACGGGGGCGGTGACCAGGTGGTCGTGGGTGCGGTCGTCCCTCCCGGGCCGCGCGGGGCCCAAGGGTTCGGGGTGCCCCCCTGTCCCGGGGGAGGAGCTGACGGCGGGTACGACACGGGGTCTCCTTCGGTGCCCGTCCGCGACCGTGCGAGCGACGCCGGGGGCGCCGTCACGCTACCTCGCCCTCGTCAGGGTCCGACCGCAGCGGCACCAGGTCCGCACCGGGGGGGCCTCCCACCCGTTCGCGTCGTTCCCCCGCCGTGCTGGCGGGCAAGGTCCGGTCCGCCGCGATCGGGAGGCTTCCTTTACACGGGCTTGACCGGCGATCTGGGAAGACCCATCCAGACGACCCGCACCAGCGAACCACCCATGGGTCCCGGCGTCGAGGATGAGGTCACCACCGTGAACGAGTATCAGATCGCCAAGTGGATGCAGCGGGGGAACTGTGCGCACGAACCGCCGTCGAGGTTCTTCCCCAGCGACGGGGTCGGGGTCGAGGTCGCCCGGCGCATCTGCGCGACCTGCCCGGTGAAGGAGCCGTGCCTCGAGTACGCCCTCGAGCATCGCATCGAGCACGGCGTGTGGGGCGGTTGCTCCGAGCGGGAGCGGCGTCGGATCCTACGCCGCCGCCGGTTGGCCGCCCTCGAAGCACAAGAGGAGCTCGCCCGCCAGCCCGGATGACGAGGACGGGTCCGTTCCCACCCGGCTGAGAACCATCACAGCCCGCCCCGAGGGGCGGGCTGTGGAGGTCTCGGGGCGTCGCCGGGAGGTGCGGTTGCGGCGGCCTCGCGGCCGGGAGCTCTAGCGGGACTCCTCATCGAGGCGCTTCAGCTCGGCTTCGCGCCGGCGAAGGTCATCCTCGCGGCGTAGGAGATCCTCCTCCTCCTTGGAGGGCACCGGAGTCGCGGCGACGTCCTTGGCGGCCGCCTTGCGGCGAGCCTCGGCCTCCTCCTCCTCGGACCCCTTCTCGAACTCCCGTCGGGCCTCACCGAGAGACTTCGCCAGCTTGGGCAGCTTGGCGCCGCCGAAGATGAGGAGGATGATCACGAGGATGATCATGAGTTCAGGTGCACCTAGACCGGCCATGACCTCAACCCTACCGGTGCCTCGGACGCTTTGACAGGCGGGGTCGGGCGCCGGACCCTGACGGGACGGATCGGCCTGACACACTCGGCGCCGTGCTCGAGTGCGTGCTCAACGTCAGCGAAGGTCGCGACCTGGTTGCGTTGGACCACCTGGTCCGCGCCGCGGGCGACGACCTGCTCGACCTCCACACCGACGCGGATCACCACCGCAGCGTCCTGACGCTCCTCGGTGAGCAGGCTCCCCGTCGCGTCACACGGGCCGCGGTCGACCGCCTCGACCTCCGGGTCCACTCGGGCGCCCACCCACGCATCGGCGTGGTCGACGTCGTGCCGTTCGTGCCCCTCGGGGCCGCGTCGTCGATGATCGAGGCCACCGCCGCTCGCGACCGCTACTGCGCCTGGGCCGCGCAGGACCTGGGGCTCCCCTGCTTCACCTACGGCCCCGAGCGCACCCTCCCCGACGTGCGATCCCGGGCCTTCGCGGGCCTCGACCCGACGACCGGACCGCACCGGCCCCACCCGAGTGCGGGAGCAGTGGCGGTCGGGGCCCGCGACCTGCTGGTGGCCTACAACCTGTGGCTCGTCGAGCCCGACCTCGACGGGGCCCGGCGCATCGCCCACGCCCTGCGTTCGCCGTCGGTACGGGCCCTCGGCCTGGCCGTGGGCGACGAGGTGCAGGTGTCGATGAACCTCATCGACCCGAGCCGCGTCGGTCCCGCCGAGGTCTGGGACCGGGTCGCCGGGCAGGCCCGGATCCACCGGGCCGAGCTGGTGGGGCTGGTGCCCGCCGCGGTGCTCGCCGCCACCCCGCGCGGGCGGTGGAGCGAGCTGGACCTCGACGAGGCCCGGACGATCGAGGCTCGCGTCGCTGGCCGGCGTTGAGGTCAGCCGCCGCCGACGGCGGTGGCGCTCTCAGCGGCGGCCTCGTCGCCGCGCCGGCCGACGGCCCGCTGGCGCCGCAGTCGGCGGCGCTCGCGCTCACTCATCCCGCCCCAGATGCCGAACTTCTCGCCGTTGTCGAGGGCGTACTCGAGGCAGTCCTCGCGCACGACACAGCCACGGCACACCTCCTTGGCCTCGCGAGTCGAGGCGCCCCGCTCCGGGAAGAACAGGTCGGGATCGACACCGAGGCAGTTGGCGTAGTCGTGCCAGCCGGGCGGTTCACCGGTCTCATGGGAGATGTGCATGATCGACCTCCTGTCCCCCGACCCCTGACGACGTCAACGGCCTACTACCACACTCGTAATTACATCGGTGTGATCTTGACCGTTCGCTGGCCGTTGCGCAAGGGCGGAGTAGGTTTCCGCCCTCGTGACCCTGACATCTGCGCCGTATGACCCACCCGAGGGCCATGATTCCGGCTTCGCCCTGTTCGCCAAGGACCGTCGCACCTGCGTCGACGACGGCACCAACATCGCCTGGACGCTGCTCCCGGCAGCCGACGGCGTCGCGGCGCACCACCCCGTCGTCGCGGTCAACGGTTGGTCCTGCAGCGACGCCTACTGGGTCCACATCGCCCCCGCCCTCGCCGGCCTCGGACACCCCGTCCTGCTGGTCGATGCCCGGGGCCACGGCGCGTCGGGCCTGCCCCGCCACCCCGGTCGCGGGGCGCGCGAGCTCCGGCCCGACGACATCACCATCGGTCGCCTGGCCCGGGACCTCGTCGAGATCGCCGATGCCGCCGGGATCGAGCGGGCCGTGGTGATGGGCCACTCCATGGGCGTGCAGGTCGCCCTCGAGCTCGATCGCACCGCGCCCGAGCGCGTGGCCGGGCTGGTGCTCATCGCCGGGAGCTACGAGAACCCGCTGAAGACCTTCATGGGGATGCCCTTCGCCGACATGGTGTTCCCGATGGCCAAGCTGGCCGTCACCACTGTGCCGGCCGCGATCACCCGAGTGGCCATGGCGCCGGCGCGCCTCACCGCCTTCGGAGCCTGGGCCGCCAAACGGGCGCGCGCCACGGGGCCCAAGGCCAAGGCGGCGGACATGGCTCCGTACCTGCGCCACATCGCCGCCGCCGACACCGCGGTGATGATCCGCACCCTCGACGCCATGCGTCGCCACTCCGCCGCCGACCACCTCCGCCGGGTGACGGTCCCGACGCTCATCCTCGCCGCCGAGCGCGACACCTTCACCCCACCCCGGTGCTCGACCCACATGTTCGAGCGCATCCCCACCGCCGAGATCCAGTGGTTCCCCGAGGCCGGCCACACCCTGCCCATCGAGGAGCCCGAGGCGATCGTCGCCCACATCGCCGAGTGGCACGACCGGCGGGTCGAGCCCGGCTGACGCGAATGGATGACCTCATCGTCGGGGCCGACGATGGTCGCGCCCGCTGTGGGTGGTGCGGCACCGACCCGCTCTACGTCGCCTACCACGACGACGAGTGGGGCCGACCGGTCACCGACGACACCCGACTCTTCGAGAAGCTCTGCCTCGAGGGCTTCCAGGCCGGCCTGAGCTGGATCACGATCCTGCGCAAGCGACCCGCGTTCCGCGCCGCGTTCGCGGCCTTCGACATGGCGACCGTCGCCGGCTTCGACGAGGCCGACGTGGCCCGGCTCCTCGGGGATGCCGGCATCGTCCGGCACCGCGGGAAGATCACCGCCGCGGTCGCCAACGCCGATCGAGCCCTTGCGCTCATCGACGAGGTCGGCTCACTCTCGGCCCACGTCCGGTCGTTCGTGCCCGAGGCGGTGGCGCGCCGCCCCCGCCCGGCGCGCCTGGCGGACGTCCCGGCCACCACCGCCGAGTCGTCCGCCCTCAGCGCGGACCTGAAGCGTCGCGGCTGGCGCTTCGTCGGACCGACGACGGTGTACGCCTTCATGCAGGCGATGGGCCTCGTCGACGACCACCTCGAAGGCTGCTGGGTGCCCCCGGGACCTTGACGATCCGTCCCCGGCCGGGCGGGGCCCCGGCGGACGGGCTCTCCCGCACCGGACCGGGCGACGGGTCGGTCAGCTCGCTCGCCGGCGGGTCATCTCCCGGCGCTGCTCGATGAAGTCGACGAGCACGTAGTCGCCGAGGGTCTCGGGGGTGGTGAAGAACGCCCGGCCCCGGTTGAGCTCGGTGAGCTGCTCGATGAAGCGCTGGAGGTACGGCGTGGCATCGAGCATGAAGGTGTTGATGCGGATGCCCTCGCGGGTGACGCGCAGCACCTCGGTGAGGGTGGCGTCGATCGTCTCCTGCACCGGCGGGTAGTGGAACACCGGTGCGCCGGCCGCGTTCAGGTGGGCGGTCGGCTCGCCGTCGGTGACCATGATGATCTGCTTGGTGCCGCCGCGACCGGCGAGCATCTTGCGCGCCAGCATGAAGCCGTGCTGCATGTTGGTGCCGTACACGAAGTCCCACGACACCTCGGGCAGCTCGTGGGCGACGATCGGCCGGGCGACCTCGCTGAAGCCGACCAGGCCGAGGAAGTCGCGCGGGTACTGCGTTCCGATCAGGTGGTGCAGGGCCATGGCCACCTTCTTCGCCGGCAGGAAGTTGTCGCGCATGGGCATCGACAGCGACAGGTCGATCATCAGCACCGTCGAGGCCCGCACCGTGTGCTCGGTGCGCTCGACCTCGAAGTCGTCGGGGGTGAGGCGCACCGGCGTGCCCCCGCCCTGGCGGGTCAGCGCGTTGCGGATCGTGCGCTCGATGTGGAGGTTGAACGGATCGCCAAACTCATAGGCCTTGGTCTCATCGGCGCGCTCGTGGCCGACGCCGGTGCGGTCGGTCTGGTGGCGACCGAGCTGGGTGGGATCGAGGCGCTTGAAGATGTCCTGGAGGGCGTTGCGCCCGATGCGCCGCAAGCCGTGGGGGGTGAGCTCGAGGCGGCCCTCGCGCTGCTCGATCAGGCCGGCCTCGGTGAGCATCTCGACCAGCTCGCCCATCTTCTCCAGGCTCTGGGCGGCGTCGTCGCCGAGGAGCTGGCGAGCCCGTTCGAGGTCGACGTCACCCAGCGCACCGGGTGACGAGGCCCGGGTCAGGAGCTGTTCGAGCTGATCGAGGTCGCTCAGCTCGTCCATCACGCCCGCCGCCTCGGCGAAGCCCAACGGATCCGCGCCCTCGAACTCATAGCGCCGACCCCACCCGGCGTCGGGGAACAGCGACCGCAGGTTGGCGCCGAGCTGGTCCATCTGCCACTTGAGGTCCAGGTCATCCATGAGGGAATCGGACAGGGACTGGAGCTGGGCCCTCTGCTCGGGGCTCATCGACGCGAGCATCGACTGCATCGCCGCCATGCGCCGGGCCATGGCCTCGAGCAGCTCGTCGAGGTTGGTCGGGTTCTCCGGGAACATGTCGCCGTAGCGGCTCATGAAGCCGTCGAAGTCGGGTTCCTGGCCTGCGGCCCGCTGCGCGAGCATCTCGTTCAGCTCGGCGAGCATGTCCTTCACCCGGGCCATCTGCTCGGGGTCGGGGTCGGCCATGGCGTCGGACATGCCGTTGAACCAGGACTGCACCATCTCCTTGCCGAGCTCGTCCATCAGGGCGTCGAAGGCGTCGCGCGCCTCGTCGGAGGTGAAGTCGTGGTCCTGGAGGGCCCGGACCTGGCCGGCCAGGTCCGGGGGCAGCCCGGCGAGGTCGTCGCGCCGCTGCTGGGCCACCTGCTCGGTGAGCTCCTGGCGGCGGGCATCGCCGGAGTCCGCCGCCTCCTGCTCGAAGGCGTCGATGGCATCGGCGTCCTGGGCGATCACGTCTCTCAGGCGCTCGGCGATGTCCTCGTAGGCGCCGCCGAGGTCGTGCTGCTCGAGGCGTTCACGGCGGGCGTCGCGCAGCCGGTCGATCAGGTCGCGGATGCCCTGGACCTGCTCGCCGTTGCGGTCCTCGAAGCCCTGCTGCATCAGCCGGCGCAGGGAGGCGGCCAGGTCGCCGTGGTAGAGCAGGTCGTCGGTGACCTGGCCGAGCACGTCATCGGCGTCGAACTCGAAGCCGGTCTGGCTACCGTCCCAACGGCTGTAGCGAAAGCGCGACGACGACATGGCATCACGCTACCGGCGCCCCGAGCGGTCCGCCCCGCACCACCTCGCTCCGCCGGCCCGTGCCGTCGCTCGGCCGCGATCGCGGCGCTCGGCTGGCTCCTACCGTGGGCGTGGCGACCGGAGGAGGGTGACGTGGGCAGCACGGACGGACCGACCAGGGTGCAGCGGCGGCTGCGCATCGAGGGTGCGGTCCAGGGCATCGGCTACCGGGCCGGCTGCGCCCGGGCCGCGGAGCGGGCCGGGGTTGCGGGCCACGTGCGCAACCTGCCCGACCGCAGCGTCGAGGCCGTGGTGGAGGGCACCACCGACGCCGTCGAGGCCGTGGTGGCCTGGTGCCGCACGGGACCGGAGGGGGCCCGGGTCGACCGGGTCGAGGTCACCGACGAGGCCCCGACCGGCAACGCCGGGTTTGCGGTCCGGGGCTGAAGGAGGGAACGGCGGGCCCCGGACACCGAGCCCGGCCCGTCGGTCAGGAGGACGCCGCGGTGGTGGGCTCGTGGGTCACCGGGAAGGCCACCGAGCGGGCGATGAAGCACATCTCGTGGGCCTGCGAGTGGAGTGCGGCTGCAGCCGCGACCATCGCCTCGGCGCGCACGGTGACGTGGGGCCGCAGGACCACCCCCACGAACCGCCCGGACCCGTCGCTGTCCAGCTCCAGCTCTCCGACCGGCCGGTCGACGTAGGCATCGACGACGATGCCGGCATCGGCCGAGAGGTGCAGGTACCAGAGCATGTGGCACTGCGCCAGGGATGCGACCAGGAGCTGCTCGGGGTTCCAGCGGTGGGGGCTGCCCCGGAAGGCCGGGTCCGACGAACCGGCGATGGGCGGCCGGGAACCGTGGGAGACCACGTGGTCGCGCCGGTAGGAACGGTAGGACGCGGTGCCCTCGCCGTCGGCGCCGGTCCACTCGACGGTGACCTCGTAGGAGTGCCGGTTCGCCACGCCGCCAGCGTAGGCAGCATGGACGTCGCGAGGGGCGGAAGATCCGCCCATCCCGGGCGCGGTTCGTCGCCGCCGGGGGCGGGGGCGATGATGATGGGGTGACAACCGGCCCCACCCGCGCCGATGCGCCGTCGGGCGGCGCCGGGGACGTGGGGATGTCGACGGGCCCGGGGGCAGGGGGCGGGGTGCGGTCGTGGCGCGACGTCAGCGCGGGGTTCGGCTGGGTCGTGGCCGGGGTCCTCGTGGTCCTCGGGCTGGTGCCGCTCACGCTGATGGGTCCGGGGACCGACCTCGACGTGGCGGCGGTGATCCAGTCGGGCCGGGCCGTCCTCGACGGCGACTACGCGGTCAGCCGGGCGCCGGGCGCCCCGGTGCACGAGGCGGCGGTCGGTGGGCTGGAGGCGATCGGCGGCACCGTTGGACCCAACCTCGGCTCCCTGGCGGCCGGGGTGGCGCTGACGGTGCTGCTGGCCGTCTTGCTCCGTCGGGAGGGGGTCGGGCGGGTCGGGCTCTC
>NZ_DATLXO010000070.1:0-4089 GCF_035575815.1 Iamia sp. | reverse complement strand
CGATGAGCACCAGAGCAGATGATCTGCGCGCCGAGGCCGAGCGCCAGCGCCAGGCGATCGCCACCGACCTCGAGATGGTCGGCGACCGGGTCAGTCCCGGTCGCATGGCCGAGCGCCGCAAGGCGGCGGTGCGCGGTCGCTTCACCGACGTGCGCACCCGCGTCATGGGCGCCGTGCCGTCGCCCGATCCCGGCGACGGTCCTGGCCTCACCGACCGTGCGTCGGACCGTGCCTCGAGCGCGGCGTCCACGCTCGGCCAGACACCGCAGAAGGCGACCCAGGCCACCCAGGGCAACCCCCTCGGCGCGGGCCTCGTCGCCTTCGGCGCCGGGCTCCTGGCCGCGACCCTGCTGCCGGAGTCGGACAAGGAGCGTCAGCTGGCCCAGAGGGTGCAGCCGAGGGTCGACGAGCTGGCGTCGGAGGTGGGCGGCGCCGCCCGCCACGTCGCGGACGAGGTGAAGCCCGTCGCCCAGGATGCGGGACAGGCCGTCGCCGAGAGCGCCAAGGGCTCCGCGACGACCGTGCGCGACCAGGCGCAGGGCGCGGCGCAGGACGTGAAGGGCACCGCTCAGGACCAGGCCCAGACCGTCAAGGACGAGGCCCAGAACCAGGCTCGGACGGCCTCGCAGGACACCAGGCCCTGACGTGGCCGCCACGACCGGGCGTCACGCCCCCGACCGCTCCGTCGACGGGAAACCCGTCGAGGCACAACGGGGACGTGACGCTCCTCAGCCCGGCGCCATCCCCGGTGAGGGCTGGAAGGACATCGCCAAGCGCACCAAGGCCGAGGCGAAGGACGACAACGTCGCCCTCCTGGCGGCGGGCGTCGCCTTCTACGCCTTGCTCTCCTTGGTCCCGGCGCTGGTGGCCCTGGTATCGGTGTACGGCATGGTCGCCGACCCGGCCGACGTCGAGCGGCAGGTCTCCGATGCCCTCGCTGCGGCGCCCGCCGAGGTGCGTGACCTCGTCGAGGAGCAGCTCACCTCGATCACCGAGAGCTCGAGCGGCGGCCTCGGGGTCACCGCGGTGCTGGGCGTCGCGCTCGCCCTCTGGTCGGCGTCGAGCGGCATGAAGCACCTCATCACCGCCATCAGCGTCGCCTACGACGAGCGCGAGACGCGGGGGTTCCTCAAGCTCCGCGGCACCGCCTTGGTGCTCACCGTCGGGGCGGTGGCGTTCATGGTCATCGCCATCGGCGTCATCACCGCCCTGCCGGCGGTGGTCGCCGACACGTCCCTGGGATCTTTGGCTCGGGGCGCGGTGTCGATCCTCCGCTGGCCCCTCCTCGGCATCGGCCTGCTCCTGGGGTTGGCGGTCCTGTACCGGTACGGTCCCGATCGCGACGAGCCGCGGTGGGCGTGGACCGCGCCCGGGACGGTCGTCGCCACGGTGCTGTGGGTGGTCGCATCGGTCGCCTTCTCGATCTACACGTCGAACTTCGGCTCCTACGGCGAGACGTACGGGTCGCTGGGTGCGGTCGTCGTGCTGATGCTCTGGCTGATGATCTCTGCGGCGGTGGTGATCATGGGCGCCGAGCTCAACGCGGAGACCGAGCACCAGACGGCGGTCGACACCACCGAGGGCCACCGCGAGCCCATGGGCGAGCGCGACGCCCACGTCGCCGACACCGTCGGGGACTCGCCGGCCTGACGCGGCACTGCGGTCCCGGGGCCGCATTGCCGTCGGCCCGAGACGCATCGGGCGGTTTCGTTCGGGCGGCGCCGGGCAGCAGGGCGACATGCCCGACATCGATGCGATCACCCTGCTGAAGAACGATCACAAGGCCGTCGAGAAGTTGTTCAAGCGCTTCGAGAAGGCCGGCGGAGGCGCCGCCAAGACCAAGCGCAAGATCGTCGACGACATCATTCGGGAGCTCTCCATCCATGCCGAGATCGAAGAGCAGATGTTCTACCCGGCCGTTCGTGCCGCCGAGGTGCCTGACGCCAAGGACATGGTCCTCGAGAGCCTCGAGGAGCACGGCGTGGCCAAGTGGTTGCTCTCCGAGCTCGATGGCATGGATCCCGAGGCCGAGCGCTTCGACGCCAAGGTCACGGTGCTCATCGAAGCCATCCGTCACCACATCGAGGAGGAGGAGGGCGAGATGTTCCCCGCCGTGCGCAAGGTGCTCAAGCGCAAGGCGCTGACCGAGCTCGGTGGATCGATGGACCGGGCCAAGGGCATCGTCCCGACCCATCCGCACCCTCGCTCGCCGGACACGCCTCCGGGGAACATCGCCGGCGGGTTGGCATCGGCCGCCATCGACCGCGCCCGTGACGCCGGGCGAGAGGCCCTCGAGCGGGCCAAGAAGGCAGTCCCGTGACCGAGGTCCAGCCCGACACGGGGGTCGACGACTCGGACTACAACCTGATCCTCCTCCAGCAGGCCCTGAAGGACTGCTACGGCTACCAGCGGTTCGCCGCTGATGCCCGCGTCGCCGAGGACCACGAGATGGCCGAGCTCTTCGACGAGCTGGCGACCAACGACCGCTCGGTCGCCACTCGGGCGCGCCGCATCCTGGCTTCGCGATTGTGAGGCCGGTCGAGGTCCGCCGCCCTTGCGACTCAGGGCTCGGCGTGCGACACACCTCGCTCGGCCTCGCTTCCAGGCGGTGAGCGGATCTTGCGCAAGAGAGGGTGACGCCTTCCCCGCCCACGATGACTCGGAGGACTTCACCGTCGGGGTGGAGGAGGAGCTCTTCGTCGTCGACGAGCTCACCGGGGCGTTGCGCACCGACGCCGAAGATGTGGTGCACGCCGCCGAGACGGCGGCGCACGATCAGATCGACCGGGAGCTGAGCCGATCACAGGTTGAGACGGGCACAGCGGTCTGCCACGAGCTCGACGATCTCCGGACCTCGGTCACCTCCCTGCGTCAGCGCCTCGACCGCGCGGCGCGGGCTCGCGGGGCCCGGGTCATGGCTTCGGGGACCCACCCCTGGTCGCACTGGTCGGCCGACGGCGGCGTCACCCCGGCCGCGGCGTACCTCGACCTGGCCGAGACCTACGGCCGGCTCACCGACGAGCAGGTGGTGTCGGGCTGCCACGTGCACGTGTGCGTGTCGGATCCGGAGGTCGCCATCGCGGTCATGAACCACGCTCGGCTCCACCTGCCGCTGCTCATCGCGCTGAGCGCCAACTCACCGTTCTGGTCCGGCACCGACACCCGCTACTGCAGCTACCGCACCGAGGTCTTCCACCGGTGGCCCACCGCGGGCATCCCCGAGCCGTTCTCGTCGCGCCGCGAGTACGACGAGCTGGTCGCAACCATGGAGGAGCTCGACGTCGTCGATGCACCCGCCCGCCTCTACTGGGACCTGCGACCGTCGGCCCGGTACGCCACGCTCGAGTTCCGCCCCGCCGACGTGATGGTCACCGTCGACGAGTGCGTCACCGTGGCCGGCCTGGTGCGCGCCCTGGTGGAGACCTGCCACGGTGATGTCCTCGACGGCAAGCCGTGCCCCGTGCCGCGCCCCGAGGTGCTCCGTGCCGCGGTGTGGAGAGCGGCGCGATACGGGCTCGACGACCGCCTCCTCGATCTGGAGACAAGCGAGATCCGGCCTGCCGCCTCGGTCGTGCGCGCCCTGCTGACCAAGGTGCGCCCGGTGCTCGAGCGGCACGGCGACCTGGACGAGGTCACCGCCGGGGTCGAGAGGCTGGTCCACGACGGAACCGGGGCCGCCCGTCAGCGGCGGGCCTACGCGTCGCGATCGGATGTCACCGACGTGGTGGACCACCTCGTCGCCGCCACGACCCCATGAGCCGGACCCGGGCTGCTCGGCACCGTCGTCGAACGGGGCGAGGACCTCGAGCGCAGGGATCGCGAGTTGGCTCAGGCGCCCGGTGTCGGCGGGAGGGGCTCGCGGCCCTCGGGCTGGAGGGCGTGACCGCACCCGCACGTGAAGTCATCACCGTGGGGACAGGGCTCGATCACTTGGAGCGAGCACGGGCACTCGGGGCTCGCGCAGGTGAGGCTGGTTCCGGTCTCGATGGTCATGACCACTGGCTACCCGGGCCGGCGAGGACGAACCCAGACCGACGAGCAACACCGGGGCCAGGCCGCCTGGAGGACCCGCATCGCGGCCGCTACGCA
>NZ_DATLXO010000069.1:0-22941 GCF_035575815.1 Iamia sp. | reverse complement strand
CATCGGTGCTACAGGCAACCCTCACCAACCAGCCGGGGCACGCTCTGAACCCAGAGATCGAATCTCAGGCGACGAAAGTGCTCACCGGCCAGCGGGCTCGGGACCAAGTCCTAACCGACCTGGTCGACCCCCATTAGGCGATCTTCCTCCGGGTGTTCCTCCGGCCCGAGCCGGTGGAACGGGCGGCCGGTGGAACGGCGGGAGAGATGAGGGCCTCGAAGGTGGAGGCTGCCTTGGCTTGCATGCCGGGGAGGACGTGCTGGTAGGTCTGGATCGTGAAGGTGGGGCTGGCGTGGCCGAGTCGTTCGCTGACGACCTTGACGGGGATGCCGGCTTCGATGAGCAGGGTGCCGTGGGTGTGGCGCAGCTCGTGCAGGCTGATGATCGGGACGTCGAGGCGGCGGACGATCCGGTCGAACGCTTGCGAGACCGTTTGGGGATGGATCGGGTTGCCGTCGGCCTCCGCGAAGATGCGTTCGGGGTTCTCCGCGCCGGTGGCAGTGCAGGTCGCGGCTTGGAATGCTTGCCAGCCTCGCAGGACCGTGAGCGTGGTCGGGTCGAGGTCGATGGAGCGCCGCGAGTTCTTGGTCTTGCCGCGCGACTCGTGGAGCTCGTAACCGACGGCGACGAGTCCGCGGATGATCGAGAGGCGGGCCTTGGTGAAGTTGATGTCGCTCCAGCAGAGACCGAGCAGTTCGCTGCGCCGCACGCCCGTGTTGGCGGCGAGCCACAGGGCGGGGAACAGGCGGTGACCTGCGGCGACGGCCAGGAAGGTGCGGAGCTGGTCGGCGGTCCAGGCGGTCTTCTCGAGCTGGTGGAACGACCGTTGCAGCGGTGAACTTGCGGCGAGCGCGACGTTGCGGGTGAGGAGTCCGCGGCGTACGGCGTCATCGAGGGCACCGCTGATGACGAGGTGGACCTCGTAGACGGTCTTGGGGGCGAGGCGGCGCCTGCCGTCGCTCGGGTGGAGCTTCTGGTCGTAGAGCCGGTCGAGGTGGTGTGGTCGCAGGCGTCGGAGGCCGACCTTGCCGAGCGTCGGCAGGATGTGGTTGCGGGTGTTGCGCTCGTAGCCGTGGTAGGTGCTGACCGCGAGCTCCAGCTTCTTGGCCGGGAGCCAATGGGTGTTGAGGTAGGCCCCGAAGCTGAGCGAGCGGACCTCGTCGTCACGCCCGAGTCGCTCAGCCGCGAGGCGTTGAGCGAGCTGTTCGGCTTCTGCTCGGTCGGTGCCGGCGGGGTGCCACGATCGGGTTCACCGAGGCCCGGACGAACCAAGGAGAGCACGATGAGGGGATAGTGCGCATGTACGAGACCCACCCCGGCACGACCGCGCGCCGGTGCCCGAAGACGCCGACCTCGAGAGCTGACCACCACCGATGAGTGACGACACCAGCCCGCTGCTGCGCGCCAAGGCCTACGACCAGCCCTCGGTGTTCCAACCGGCGAACCTGCTCCGTGAAGGCCGCCGCCAACGCGGCCGCCCCGACATCGCCGTGCCCTCGGTGTGCCTGCTGGACCCCGACGGCGACATCGTCCGCCACCTCCTCGCCACCAACCAAGCAATCGAACACCCCGGCTGGGCCTGCTACCACACCACCCTGTGGACCTTCGACCTCGACGGAACCGAGGTCGGCGTCATCGGCTGCGCGGTCGGCGCGTCGTTCGCGGTGCTCCTCGCCGAGCAGCTCGCCGTGTCGGGCTGCGACCTGCTCCTCAGCGTCACGTCATCGGGTTCGATCATCCCGGCCGCCGACCCGCCGTACTTCGTGGTCATCGACCGGGCTCTGCGCGACGAGGGCACCAGCCACCACTACCTCCCGCCCGGCGAGTGGTCCGACGCGCCCGCGCAACTCGTGGCCCGCATCGACGGGAAGCTGACTGGTCTGGCACAGCCGGTGGTCACCGGTGCGACGTGGACCACCGACGCCCCCTACCGCGAGACCGCAGCCGCCATCGCCCATGCCGAATCGCTCGGGATCGTCGCGGTGGAGATGGAAGCGGCTGCCCTCTACGCCTACGCCATCGTGTCCGGCCGTGAGGTCATCTGTGTCGCGCACGTCACCAACACCATGGCCACCGAAGGCGAGGACTTCGAGAAGGGCGAAGCCGACGGCGCCCACGACGCACTCGAGGTCGTCGCCGCCATCATCGAACGACTACGCGGCACTCATGCCGATGCGGTGACCAGCCACGCCGCCCCGCCGAGCTCCACACCCGACGGCGACTCGTAGGGAACTAACGACGCGGTGGCCCGGGCCACGGCGGTGACGTTGCGGCGGCTGGTGCGGGTCTTCAGCCGGCTGAACTCGAGCTGGTAGCCGATGGCGATGAGGGCCTTGCCATCGACCAGGTCGACGTCCGCAAGCGACTGACCTCCGCCACGCTGACGGTGACCGGCACCGGCGGTGAGTCGTTGGTGCTGAAGGGCGTCAAGCCGGCGTCCGCCGCCCGGTTCCGGGACACCGTCGCGGGCCTGAAGCTGCCGTACCCCTCGGCGTCGGCCAAGCCAACGTCGGAGGCGCTGCGCCGCCTCGACGAGCTCGCCTCCATGGGTCTGCTCACCGAACGAGAGGTCGCGAAGAAGCGATCGCTGCTCGCGCAGCGGTCGGTGCAACGCCGAGCCTGAGACGCCGGGAATGCGAGCCTGGGCGGGCGGGTTCCGAGCGCATGCGTTCGAACCGAATCCGCCTGCCCGCCCTCCTCATCGCCTTCGCCGCAACGCTGGCCGCCTGCGGCAGCGGTGAGGCCACCACGTCGTCCGGTGACGCCGGATCCGCGGACCCGGCAGCGTCGAGCGCGTCGGACGCGTCGGGCGCCCCGGCGCAGTTCACCGCGGATCGGCTAGGGGGAGGTGAGCTCACGTCGGCGTCGTTCGCCGGCAAGGACACCGTCTTGTGGTTCTGGGCGCCGTGGTGCACGGTGTGCCGCGGCGAGGCCGACGACGTCGTCGCTGCCGCGGGCGCGTTGGACGGCAAGGTCGAGGTCATCGGCGTGGCGGGGCGGGGCGAGGCCTCGGAGATGGAGGGCTTCGTCTCTGACACCGGCACCAGGGCGCTTACCCACGTCGTCGACGATGACGGGTCGATCTGGTCGTCCTACGATGTGTTCGCCCAGCCGGCGTACGCGTTCATCGACGACAGCGGCTCCGTCGAGGTGTTCGTCGGCGCCCTCGGCGAGGACGCCCTGGTCGAGCGGATGAACGCCCTGGCCGAGGCCTGAGCGGTGCTCGAGGGTCCCTTCGCCCTCGCCGTCGCGGCGGGCATGGCGGCGACGGTGAACCCGTGCGGGTTCGCACTGCTACCTGCGTACCTGGCCGCGTTCGTCGGTGAGGATCACGAGCCCGGCGTCGGCGCTGTTCCCCGGGCGTTCGCGGTCTCGGGTGCGCTCACCGCCGGGTTTGTCGTGGTGTTCGGGCTGTTCGGCGCGGTGATCAGCCCGCTGGCGGTGTCGGTGGAGCAGTACCTGCCGTGGGCCACGATCGTGATCGGCGTCGCCCTGGTCGCCCTCGGCGGGTGGCTCCTCGCCGGTCGTGAGCTCGTGCTGCACATCCCGAAGCTGAACCGGGGAGGTAGTGACGGCAGCCTTGCGTCGATGTTCCTGTTCGGGGTTTCGTACGCGATCGCGTCGCTGTCGTGCACCATCGGCCCGTTCCTGGCTGTCACGTCGTCGACGTTCGGCTCCGGGGATGTGGCGTCGGGCATTGGGGTGTTCGTCGCCTATGCCCTCGGCATGGGTGCGGTCGTCACCGCCCTGACCGTCGGCGTTGCTCTGGCTCGGGCGGATCTGGCCGGCCGGTTGCGAGCGGCGCTGCCGTACGTGTCGAGGTTTTCGGGGGTGCTGCTGGTGGTGGCCGGCGCGTATGTGGCCTGGTACGGGTGGTTCGAGGTCCGCACCCTGTCGGGTGGTGACGGCAGCGATCCGGTCGTGGATCGGGCGGTCGAGCTGCAGTCGTGGCTCCAGCGCACCCTCGTCCCCGATGACGCCGTCAGCGGACTCGCCGCCGTCGCGGTCGTGCTCGCGACGGTGGCGGCGCTGGTCGGGTGGCGCCGGCGCCGATCGGCCCGACCCGCCGAGGTCATGGTGGATCAGGGTGGCGTGAGGGGCGCCCAGACGGCGCCGATGGTGCCGGGACCCGAGTGCGCGCCGATGGAGGGTCCGACCTCATACCGGGTGAGCTCGACGATGCCGTCGGAGCGGGCGAGTGCGGCGGCGAGCCGGTCGCCGAGGTCGGGGCGGTCGGCGTCACCGACGCCGACCCGCAGCGACTGACCCGAGGCGGCATCACGCACGTGGGTGGCCATCCGGTCGATGGCGTCGTCGATGCCGGTGGCGGTGCCGTGTTCGGCGAGACCGGCGGGTCCCAACGTGAGGATGGATGTCGGCGAGGCCACCGCGGTTGTGCCGAGTCGCCCGCCGCGGCGGGCGAGCTCGGGGACCCCGACGACGAAGATGCTGTCGACCACCGCAGCAGTGGCCGATGCTGCGGCCTCGAGTACCTCCAGATCGCCGCCAGCTGCCCGGGCGTCGCACGCCGCGGCGACGCACAGCGCGACTGGGAACGATGTGGTGGCGGTGTTGACGAGTTCGACGTCGATGCTGACTTCGCGGGCTGCGATGCGGGCAGCGTCGAGCACCGCCGAGTAGTCCGATCCGGTGTGGATCGACACGATTCCCGTCGCCCCCGCGCCCACCGCCTCCAGGTAGGTGGCGAGCAGGTCGCCGGGCGACGGTGTCGACGTTGAGACCGCGGCGCCGCCAGCGAGACGGCGATAGAACTCGGCTGTCGTGATCTCGACCCCTTCGCGGTAGGGGGTGCCGTCGATCAGTACGGTCATCGGCGCGACGTGTACCCCGAACCGGTCCCGCCAGGCCGGTGGCAGCATCGACGCCGAGTCCGTCACGATGGCGATCACGCCGACGTCCGCCGAGTGGAACGGAACTTCGCCAGGATCATCGCCGACGACGCGGCGGCGAACAGGGGGAGCCCCGGCCCCGTTTCCGGTCCCCACGCGTTCGGGAGACCGCGTCGCCACCACACGACCGCCGCGGTGGTCCACACGGCACACGACACCTGGATCGATCGTTCGGCCTGCTGGGAAGCGGCTGCGCTGGTGGCGGCAACGGCGGCGTCGATGGGGAAGTAGACGGGGAACACGGCGAGACACGCCCCGGCCGAGGTGGCGACGCCTTTGCCCCCTTGGAAGCCGTTCCACACCGGTGCGATGTGCCCGGCGATCGAACCGGTCGCCGCCGCATAGGCCCCGGCGTCGCCGGCGACGGCCCGTCCCACGAGGCCGGCGATCGTGGCCTTGGCCATGTCGGCGGCCAGCACGGCGAGACCCCAGCGGCGGCCCAGCACCGCAGCGGCGTTCAGCGCGCCTGGATTGCCGCTGCCCTCGGCCCGCAGGTCGGTGCCCCGGGCGGCGAGGCGGGTGGCGAGGTCAGCGGAGGGGAACGTGCCGGCGAGGTAGCCGAGTCCGAACGCGGCGCCCAGCCGGACCACGGCGCGCGTGGTCATGTCGGCCGCACGAAGCCATCGCCGAATTGGCCGACGTCGATGCCGGCCGCGTCGGCAGCCTGCGCCTCGCCGAGCACGACGAACGTCGCCGAGCTCGCTGCGCACCGGCGGTCCTTGTGGTCGGTGATCTCGGCGGTTGCGGCCAGCGTCGAGGCGTCGTCGGTGACCGGTGCGGTGATGCGGGCAGTGACCGTGTAGGCCCGGCCCACCCGTACCGGGTGCTCGAAGCGGGTGGTGGTCTCGCCGGTGACGGCCCACCGGTGCGCCACCGCGATCGTGGCCCAGGCCATGGCCTCGTCGAGCACGGCCAGCAGCACGCCGCCATGGAGGTAGCTGGGCGCGCCCGAGAACCGGTGGTCGAGCGTGAAGGTGGCGGTGACGGTCTCCGACGCCTGGTCGTGGAAGAACGGGATCCGCAGACCGGCGTCTTTGCGGGGCTCGCACACGAAGCAGTTCGACTCGAACCCCCACCGCTCGTTCGTCAACGCTTCCAACATGCTCCTCCGAACCTCGACCGCCAACCTGGCGGCCACGGAACCCGTTGAGGCGGCCGCACATTCCGCTGGGGGAAGGCAAGGGCACGCCAGTGGGTTCCCCTGATCATGGCTCCCTCTCGCCCCTCGGATCGGACCGATCTCGCCTGGTCGCATCGGCGTGACGCCGTCCGGCTGGTCCTGACCGGTGCGACGTTCCCCACCGCTTCTCGGGTCGCGGCGGCCGTCGGGACGTTGCTGACGGTCGTGAACCAGGCGGAGGTCATCCTGCGAGGGGAGACCACCTGGGTTGACGGCGGTGCGGGTCGTGTTCAACTACCTCATCCCCTACGTGGTGGCCAGCATCGGCTACCTCGCCCCGTTCCGTGTCGAGGAGCGACATGCCGGCTGACCCGATGCCGACCGACCGAGGACTCGACGAGGTGATGTGCGAGTCCGTCGGCATCGTCGTGTATCGGCGGGCGGGGTGCGGGTTCTGCGCTTCGCTTCGCCGCCAGCTGCGACGCGCGGGGGTGGCCACCGTCGAGCGCGACATCTGGGCTGATGCTGGCGCTGCCGCGTTCGTCCGTCGTCACGCCGGGGGCAACGAGACGGTGCCCACGGTGGATGTCGCCGGCACCGTCCTGGTGAACCCGACCGCCCGACAGGTGCTGACGGTGGCCCGGGAGGCGGGGATCGCCGTCGCGGACCCACCCCGGCCCTGGTGGCAGCGCCGACGGGGAAACCCCGAAGGATCCGGGTGAGCGTCGATCGGGGGCTTGCAGGGGAGTGGGACGGCTACGTCGAGCGCTTCCATGTCGGTCGCCCCGGGGTGACCGAAGCGCTACTGGCGCGCAGCGTCGACGACGGGGGCCGACCGCCTACGACTGGGTCAGCGAGGATCTCCCCGACGGCCGCGTCGTCGACGTGGGCTGTGGGAGCGGACCGACCCAGCCGATGGTCTCCGGTTGGGTCGGCGTCGACCGCTCTCGGCCCGAGTTGGAGGTGGCCCGCCGGCACGGCCGAGGCCCGGTCGTGCGGGCCTCGGCGGCAGCGCTGCCGGTTCGAGATCGCTCGGTCGATGCGGCGATGGCGGCGATGTCGCTCATGGTGATCAAGGACCCGGCGTCGGCGGTGGCTGAGCTCGCTCGAGTCCTGCGACCGGGCGGCATCGTCCAGGTTCTGCTTCCCGCTGATCGGCCCCTCACCGTCACCGACCGCGCCCGCTACGGCCTGCTGCTCGCGGTGCTCGGCCGGCGTGCCCTGCCCTTCCCCCGCCCCGACGTGGCCGCGGCCCCGGGTCCGTGGCTGGCGGCGGCAGGCTTCGCGGTCGTGGCCGACGAGCGGCGCCGGTTCCGGTTCGCCGTCACCGGCCGCGCCGATGCCGACCTGTTCATCGACAGCCTCTACCTACCGAACGTGGGTGCTCGCCGAGTCGGCCTCGCCCGAGCCTTCATGCGGTCATCGGGACATGGCGAGATCGGCGTCCCGCTGCGCCGCGTGACGGCACGACTCACCCGGTGAGACGGTTGGCCACCGCCTCGACGAACGGGTCGCGCTCAGGCCGCGCTGCCCGTTGGTGACGTGGCCCTGGCCAGCAGTCGGTTGAGCTCCTTGCGGGGCGGCACCCCGACGATGCGGTCGGCCTCGTTGCCGTCGGGGTCGAACAGCGCGACGGTCGGGATGCTCAAGATCCCCAACGCGGCCGCCGTCCGCGGGTTGGCGTCCACGTCGCAGCGGGCGAAGCGCACTCGGGGGGTGTCGTGCGCGACCTGGTCGAAGACCGGGTGGAACGCCTTGCACGGCCCGTACCATGGCGCCCAGAAGTCGACGACGGTCCACGCTCGCTCGGTGCCCGCCTCGAACGACGCGTCGTCGAGGTCGACCACCGAACCATCCTCGCCCGCCACCGGACCGTGATCGTGGTCGTGGCAGTGGTCGCCGCGCCCATCGGTGCCCACCCTCCCTCGGAGTCGATCCAACAGGCTCGGCCGGCGCTCGCTGGCCGTGGACTCGCTCGTGGCGGTCCCGTCGTCGACGACCTTCACCCCGCGCCAGAACGCGATGCGGCCCTCGACCTTCTGGGCGGCGGCGCTGGGCGTCGGGTAGTACCAGGCTGCGTCGCGATTTCTCGTCGCCGTCGACGACGACGGTGTAGTAGCTGGCGCGGCCCTTCCAGCCGCACACGCTCGTGTGGGGCTCTCCACCAACAGATCCTGGGCGACCGAGTCGCGGGGAAAGTAGGTGAAGCCGTCGTCGACGACGACGTCGTCGCTGTCGGCCAGCACTGCGCCGTTCCAGATCGCTCGAGCCATGACGTGTTCCCCTTCGTTTGGGATTGTGCGCCCCGGAGGGAGCAGGAGTGGGAGGAGTGCTCCTGCCCTCTCCGGTGGCGGGATGGTGGGTGAGCACGAAACCCGATCCCCCGGTCGTGCATTCCACCGCGGTGGGAGGAATGCCGGGCCGGCTCGGCGGGTTCCCGGGGGACCAACCGGTCCAGGAGGCGTCATGGCTGCATGGTTCATCGAGTTGCTCAACCCCTTCGCCGGGCCCGTCGGCGGCGCGCCGTCGCTGCGCTGCATCGCCGCAGGAGCCGCCGCCGCCGGGTACGCCATGTGGCGCCAGCGCCGCACCCAGACACCCTCGGTCGAGTCGGGCGGAGCTCCCGAGGCCGATCGCACCGACGACCGGCCACTCGTCGGTGTCGGGGGAGACGACCGCTGATCGACTTCCTGCTACCGGCGACCGACGGCGGCGTCTACGCGCAGGCCATCGGCGCGTTGGTGCTCTACGGCATCTCGCTCTGGTTCGTGCGTCGCAACCGTGACCTCGTGGTGTTCGTCGCCGGCCTCGCCACCCTCACCGCCGGCCTTATGGGCCTGCGCACCCTGCATTGACCCTCTGAGACAGGATGCTCGCCGCATGAGTCGAACCGTCCGAGTGCTGCACGTGCCCGACTGCCCCAACGCTGCGGTGGCCATCGAACGCATCCGGGAGGCTGTCGGCGAGGACGACGTGCGCGTCGAGGAGCTTCTCGTCCGGACCGACGACGAGGCCGCCCGGCTCGGCATGCGGGGCTCGCCGACGATCCTCGTCGACGGTGTCGACCACTTCACGCCTCCGGGTAGCCCGACCGGCGTCGCCTGTCGGATCGCGCCCGGTGGCGATCCCGTCCCGTCGGTCCAGGCGCTGCGCGCCGCCTTCGCAAGCTCAGGGTGAGCGGCCGTTTTGCTGCGTCTGCCCAGGCTCTGCCGGACATGTCTGGTAACCATCGGCCCCGGGCGGGTCGCCTGTTCTCGGACGTCACGAAGGTGGACCGCGAGCCGAGCAGGTGCCACGGTTCGACTGGGTTCGCGTCAGCGGTGCTCGGGTTCGGGAAGTCGAATTGGCAGCCTGCGTCCCAGCCGGCGCGCTGGTTGCCGTGGGCGGGGAACCCACCGGCGTCGCGCAGGAGCCGGGCGAGGTGCATCAGGTTCCAGGCCATGAAGGTGGTGTTGCGGTTGGTGAAGTCGTTCTCGGGTCCACCGGACCCGGGATCGAGGTAGGAGGGACCGGGCTTCGCCGAGCCACGCGGCGTCGGCCTGGGGTGGGATAGAGAACCCGAGGTGTTGGAGGGAGTAGAGGACGTTCATGGCGCAGATGGGGATCATGAGCACGAGGATGTCGGCGGCCATGACTTTCTCGTAGAGCGCGGGCCAGCTCGCTTCCGGCGCCGTGGTCGGTCATATCGGGCTGCACGCCGGGTGGCAGGTCGATGTCGACGGCGCGGACCGTCTCGACGGTGACGCCGTTGGCTTCCATGACGGCGATGGCGTTGCGGGCGAGGCCTTCGGTGTGGGACTGCTCGGGCGAGGGTTTGAGGGTGCAGTTGATGAACAACCCCGAGAGGTCGGAGAGGTCGAAGGGGTTGTCGTCGCAGAGCTGCTATTGGCGGTCGTCGAGGGTCATTGGGGGTCTCCTAGCTCGGGATCGTGGTCAGGGGAGGACGCGGGTAGAGGGAGCGAACGCGGCCCACGCGAACCAGAACGTGTCGACGTGCTCCACTGGGTCGAGCGACGCGCCCTCGAGGGGTCCTTCGACTGCGGTGCCGAAGATGTCCCAGCGCGACCCGGTCTGGGCGTCGATGAATCCGTTGCCGGTACGGGTGAAGGTGAGCGCTTGCCCGTCGTGGGTGGCGAGGAACACGCCGGTGGCGCCGACGTCGCGGCCGTCGGTGACCTCGTCGGCGTCGAGGGCGGAGGCGGTGCCGGGGAGCGCCCACGCCACCGCGGGAGCGCCGTCGAGGTCGAGTGCCACGACGCCGGCATCGAGGAGCGGGTCGAGTCGGATCGCGGTCGGAGTGCTGTCGAGGCCGACGCCCACGACGCGGGTCTTGGCGGCGAGGCGGTCGTCGACCTCGCCTTCGAACAGGAACGGCGGGTTGTCGACGTCGTCGTAGCCGGGGTAGGGGTTGCGGCCGTAGTCGCGATCGTGGCCGGTGTCGCGGGACAGGACGAGCCCGTCGGGGTGCGCGTCGCGCCAGTCGCTCCAGGCGCCGGTGGCGACGGGGTAGCTGTCGAGCTCGGCGCCGGTGAGCACCCCGGCGATGGCCTGGCCGGTGAAGTGGCTCCACAGCGACTCAGTCTGTCGGTCGTACATGACCAGCGCCGACTGGTAGAGGCTCCCCGACGTTCCGAACGACAGGATCCGGTCACCGACCCGGCGATCCACGGCGACGGCGGTGTTGCACAGCGGGCAGTAGGTGACCGAGACCGGTGTGTCGCCGACGGTGTCGTTGACGATCTCGTGCCAGATCATCACCTGGATCGGATAGGCGCGGGCGTCGCCGTCGATCTCGAGGGCGAGCACCGGCTCATCTTCGGCGAGGAAGTCGACCGCTCTGGTGGGCAGGAACGTCGGCTCGTCGATCGGTGGGATGCCGTCGGGCGGCGGTCCACCGGAGATGATCTCGTCGGTGTCGACGATCGGGTCGGGGAGTCCGTCCGCGTCCGGGTCCACGAGCGCGGATGGCAGGTCCTCGCGCGGTCCGGCCTTGACCTGGTCCATCGGGGTAGCGGCCAGTGGCTCCGTTGACGGGGTGGTGTCGCCGCCGGTGCCGTCGGTCGTCGCGCACCCGGCGGCCAGCAACCCAGCGACAACGAGGGCGGAAAGGGTGCGCACGGTACGGGAACCCGGTGACCACCGGACCGATTCCCGCCCGTGTCAGCCCCCGAGGGCGGCCCCGAGGTCGCCCACGGGCCTTCGACCTCGACGAGGTCAGCGAACAGGCCTTGGCCGTGTTTGGGCGAACGGGTATGAGGCGACGAGCATGGATCAGCTCGTCGCCGCCGCCCCCGGGCTCAGCGCGTCGAGCATTCATGCGGCGTCGTCAACAAGCGGGGCCTGTTCGAAGCGGCGGTCGCCCGCTACGAGTCCCACGTCGGCGAGGCCCTCGACGCGCTGTCCGACGGCTCGCGAGGTCTTCGTGACCTGGCCCGCTTCGTCGAGTGGGTGCGTGAGGGACTCCGCTCCGACACCCGACCGCCAGCTGCTTGATCGTGAACACGATGGTGGAGATGGCGTCGCGGGCCGAGGTGATCGCCGAGGCGACCGCCCGCTACCGGACGATGGTGCGTGAGTCGCTGCGAACCGCGATGGCACACGCCGAAGCGCAAGGAGAGCTTCCCCGCCGGTCGGCCCGGCAGCGAGCCGATGACGTCAACGCGCCGCTGTTCGGGGCGCTGGCCACCGCCCGTGCCGGCAGCGTCGACGACGCCGACCGCATGCTGGGGTCGCTGCTCGGCGAACTCCGGCGATGGGCGCGCACCGGCGGGTGACACGAACCACAGCGACGAGACCACCGCTGGGTCGAGATGTCGGGTCGGGCGTCGGCGTCGTGGCTGGCCGGTCGTCGGGCGCGTTGACCGATCGGCGTCGGCGCCCGCAGTGGTGGGTCCGACGCCGATCGGCCAGCGAACCCTCAGGCCTTGACGGCCTGGCGGCCAGCAGCGGTCGGCTGCGAGGCCGAGGCAGTCGCGGAGACGCTCAGCGCGCCGAGCACCATGCCGAACACGACGTGCTCGAGGAGGAACGTGGGATATCCGACCATGCTGGCCATGTTCTTGATGGCGTCGGCGTCGTTGGCCACCACGCTCATCAGCGGCAGGAGCACGAACGCAGAGGCAGCGAACGCGGCGACGCCAAACGCCATACCGGCGCCGATGCGCGCCCCGGCTCCCAGCTCGGGAAGCCGGGTGAAAATCAGCCCGAAGATGGCGCCGAACGCAGCGCCGACCATCATGTGGATCATCAGGCCGACCAGCGCCGGTCCGGCGACGAACGTGAACGTGGTGCCGGCCGATGCGGCCATCATCGACTCCATCATCGAGTCGGGCGCGACGACGAGCGAAGCGATGTGGTACAGCGGCGTGAAGAACCCGGTGTCCTGGTAGGTGGCGGCCGCAATCATGGCGACCATGCCCATCGCCACCGAGGCGATGACTCCCGCCAGGGCTGCTCGGGTGATCGTTCGTGCGGTGTCGTTCATGGTTCGTTCTCCTGCGTCGGGTGTCGGAAGTAGGCGAGGAACCCTCGAACTGGCGACTGCATTCCCGATGCATCGAGCAGCTTCATCGTCTATGGACTGATCTGACGGTCTGGTGCGCTTGGTCAGCGGTGGTCACGCGAGGGTGGGACCGTCTCGACCACGACGCCGTTCCAGAACGCCACGCGACCCTTCATCCGGCGAGCGAACGGAGACGGGTGCGGGTAGTACCAGGCCGCGTCCACGGCGACGACGCCGTCGACCTGGACCGAGTGGTAGCGGGCCACGCCCTTCCACGGGCAGAGGCTCCTCGTCGAGCTGTCGAGAAGGCTGCCGGCGGTGATCGACGACCGGGGGAAGTAGTGGTTGCCCTCGACGACGACGGTGTCGTCGGACTCGGCGATCACCGTGCCGTTCCAGGCGGCGCGCACCATTCCGCTGCGGCGGCTCATGGCGCGCCGTCGGGTCGGGCTGGTCGCACCTCGACGCCAACCGTGTCGAAGAAGAACCCGGTCGCGGCCTGTTGGATCGCCATCGACCACGTCGGGTACGCGTGGATGGTCTGGGCGAGGCGCCCGGTGAACATCTTGGTGCGCATGGCGAGAGCGACCTCGCCGATCATCTCGCCCGCACGCGGCCCGACAATGGTGGCCCCGAGCAGCTGGTCGCCGCCGAGGGACCGCAGCAATGGTCTCGGGCCGGCGATGAGCTTCACGAACCCGGTCTCACGGGCCGAGGTGATGGCCCGGTCGACGTGGGCGAAGCGCACCTCGGCGACCCGGGCCCCCATCCCAGCGGCCTCGGCTTCGGTGACGCCGACGCTGGCGACCTCGGGGTCGGTGAAGGTCACCCGGGGCACGACCCTGCGGTCGACCTTCGCGGCGGGGCGCAATCGGTTGGTGCGCGTCGCGTTGGTGGCGGCGACGAAGCCCATGTGGCCGGCGACGTGGGTGAACCCGCCGAACGGGGTCACGTCGCCGATGGCCCACACCCCCGCGATGTTCGTGGCACAGGTGTCGCCGACGACGATCCGCCCCGCTGAGTCGACCTCGACGCCGACCCGCTCGAGACCCAGACCCGAGGTGACCGGCCGCCGCCCCGCCGCCACGAGCACCTGGTCCGCCGCGATGTCAGCCCCATCAGCGAGATGCAGATGACGGTACGTGCCGTCGGCGGTCGCCTGCTCGAGACGGACGCCGACCCGGACATCGACGCAGTCTAGGGCGAGCGCGGACGCGATCGCAGCGGAGGCGTCGGGGTCTTCGATCGGGATGAGCCGCTCGGCAGCTTCGATCACGGTGACGTGGGTCCCGAGCCGGGCGAAGGCCTGGGCCAGCTCGCAACCGATCGCGCCGCCGCCAACGACGGCGAGCCGATCCGGCCGGCGATCGAGGGAGAACACGGCCTCGTTGGTGAGCGCCCCGATGGCGTCGATGCCGGGAACCGTGGGGAGCGCGGCGGTGGCACCGGTCGCGACGATCACGTGGCGCGCCACGAGCTCGGCCCCGTCGACTCGCAGGCGGCCCGGCGCTGTCATCTCCCCGCGACCGCGGATGACACGGACGCCGACGCGTTCGAGGGCTGCCTCGTCTTCGGTCGCGGCGACCCGTTCCACCGCGGCGTGAACGGCGGCCATCGCGTCGTCGAAGGTGCGGCCGGTAGCGGCCGCAGCGAGGAGGGTCTTGGACGGGACGCAACCTGTGTGGGTGCAGTCCCCGCCGAGGGGACCGTCGGCGACGAGCACCACCGACGCGCCGCGGCGGGCCGCTTGCGTCGCGGCTGTGAGGCCGCCCGCGCCGCCACCGACCACGACCACATCGACATCGCGACCTGGTTCGCTCATGTCACGCGACGAACAGCAATCCGGGCCGTCGGCGGGTCACGAACCGGTACCCGAGCGCGGCGCCGACTGCGGCGAAGGCGAGGGTCTCGACGAGCGCACCGGCCGTGCCCCACAGCGTCGGGCCCTCCAGTGCGCCGAACCAGGCCAGCTCGGCGGCAGTGATCACGGCGATCGCGCCGCCACCGCCGGCCGCGGCCAGCCCCGCGGCGCGAGAGCCGGGCCCGGCAGCCACCCACCGGCGGGCCGCACCCCACGACGAGGCGACGATGACGGGCGTGAAGTGGTAGGTGGTGTCCGGCTGGTGCCGGGCGAGGGCCATCCAGGCCAGGGCGACGGCGCTGGCGGCGAGCAGGCCGGCGTGGCGACGAACGACCGCGCCGAGCCCGCCGGTACCGGCCGGCGACGTGTCGAGGCCGTGTGGTGCGGTCATGGTGCGAGGAGCTCGTCGGGGTTGATCTCGCCGCGGGCGAGGCGCTCACCGAACTCGCGGAGGCGGTTGACCGGTTCGTCCGCCAGTCCGGCCGGGCCGCGCTGCAGCGACGCCTTGAGCGCTTCGTAGGTCTCGGCTTCGAGGCCGCAGCGGCGGCAGTCCTCGAGGTGCGCGGCGACCTTGCGGGCGGCGTCGTCGTCGAGCTCCTGGTCGAGGTAGCTCTGCAGCACCTTGCCGACCTGGTGGCACGACATCTGGTTTCGGGACCCGATGAGCCGTCCGAGGATCTTCACGGTCGAACTCCTCTCTGCACCCCGGCGTCGGCGAGCGCCTCACGGATGCGTTTGCGGCCGCGGTGCAGTCGACTCATCACGGTCCCTTGGGGGACCTCGAGCACCGCGGCGGCTTGGTCGTAGGACAACGCGGCGAGGTCGACGAGATCGATGACCTCCCGGAACTTCTCGGGCAACGCCAGGTAGGCGTCTTCGACCACCGAGTCGAACTGGCGGCCCATCACCACCTGCTCGGGTCCGGCCGCATCGTCAGCCATCCCCGCATCCCGATCGGCGAACTCGTCGGGATCGGCCAGGAGCCCTGGGCGTCGACGCCGGACCCGGTTGATCTGGGCGTTGCGCATGATCGTCAAAAGCCAAGCGCGGGGGTGGCGGCCGTCGAACCGTTCGATCGAGCGGAACGCGCGCAACATGGTGTCCTGCACCAGGTCCTCGGCGTCAGGCCGGTTCCTGGTGATTGACAGGGCGGCGCGGTACAGGACGTCCACCTCGGGGAGCACGTAGCGAGCGAACGCAGCTTCGGCGTCGTTCGTCGCGGGCACGCGGCTCTCCTTCACCGCTCGGGAACCCGGTTGGCGCCGGGAGGATTCCCCGACCCTACGGAATCCTCCGAACCGCAGGCGGGTTCCGTGACCATGCGCTGGATCCGCCACCCAGGCCGAGCTCTCGACGCCTACCTCGGCGGCGAGCTCGACGGCCGAGACGTCGATCGGGTGGCCGCCCACCTGGGCCATTGCCTGGTCTGTCGTCAGCGGGCGGCGATCACACGCCAGATCCGCCGTTCGCTGCGCACCATGGCCGGGAGGACCTGACCTTTCTCGTGTTGAGAGCCGTCTCGAGGATCTCGACCGCGTCGGCGACGCAGTGCACAACTCGGCGCACGTCGGCTCGACCCCACGGACCGCTGCACGCTCGTGGAGTGCCGACCGCCGTGGCGACCGGAGCACGGGCCCGAGTGGACCAGGTTGGCAATCGCACGCCTCCGGTACGAAAAGGCCCGCAAGGAGTGGAGCCTCTACTGGCGGGACCGCCACGAGAAGTCCACCTGTACGACCGCGTGGGTCCGACGCAGAACATCCAAGAGCGCTCGACGAGATCGACGCAGATCCCGTGTCGATCTTCTGGGGGTGATCGTCGTTGATCGGCGCGTGTCGTGCTCATTGAGTCCGCCCGCTCGACCGGATCTTGCGAACACGGATCGGATCCGCGCCGAGCGCCGATCCGTGGCCGCTTCCGCCGCGCGGCTCAATGGCGAGCGGCCGCGTGCCGAGGTCGCGGAACGGACGCCACAGGTAGCCGTCGGGGTCGGAGAGGACGAACTGCCGGTTGCCGGCCTCAGTTGGTCCCGTCATCCTCCACCGGCCGCCGCTCTCGGCGACGTCAACCCGATACCAGCGCTCCTCGATCGGCACAACGATGTCGACGCCCTGCCTGGACCGCTCGGCCGTGCACCGCATCGACGTCCTCGACGCGGAGCTGGAAGTTCACGCCGCGACCACACGGGGGTTCGAGCGGACCTGTGCGGAACCGACGCCCTGGTCCGGCAGCTTCCTGGATCATCAGCTCGACGCCGTCGCGCTCGAGATAGGCGAAGCGCTCCGCAGGCCGCTCGAACAAGGTCCTGAACTCAAGCACTTCAGCGTAGAAACACAACGAGATGGCGAGCTCAGTGACGTCAAGCTCAGGTACGAGCATCGGCTACGAACCCTAATAAAGAGACGAGCCCCCTAGGTGTACCCGGCCGGCGGCAGGGATCGGTCTTCGTAGGCCTCTGACCGGGAGGCAATGACTTCCGCTGACCAACGCCTAGCCAGCCGATGGGGCCAGCAAGTCGGTCAAGTGGTCGTTCTGTTACCGTCGGTGCGCTCGCGGTGCTTGCACCCGGGCCAGCAGCAAGGCCGACGCTGGCCTTCCTCCAGCTCCTCCTGGGTCCGGCGAATGCGGCGTTCTCGTGTGGTCTCCCGCTTGGCATCCTCGACCCAGCAGATGAACTCGTTGCGGGCGAGAGGTGTGATGTCCTTCCAGGCATCGAGTGCCGTCGCGTTGGCGATGAGCGCCTTGCGAAGGTCCGGTGGAAGCTTGTGCACCACCCCACCGGGCACTCGCAGGCCGCTCACAGGGCCACGGTAGTGGCGGCGCCAGCAAAGCCCCGAAGTGCCGGTGTGCGGCGTCTGGGTCGAGCGCCCCAAACTACGCGGGTGACCGGGGGGTTGCTGATCCTGGACTCTGGCCGTACAGTGGCCGGACACCAGTAGGGAGGTCAAGATGTCGACGACACGGTTGCGCAGCGAGCGGCTCGAGGTTCGCACCACCAAGGACGAGCGCGCACTCATCGACCGTGCCGTGGCCGAGCAGGGGACCGATCTGACGGAGTTCGTGATCTCCAACGTCACGGTCGCGGCCCGGCGCGTCCTGGCGGACCGGTCCGAGTTCGTGCTCGACGCGGCATCAGCCGAGGCGTGGAAGGCGATCAATCGCCGACGGGCCCGTGACCTTCCCGGTCTGCGCCGGCTCATGGAGCGCCCCTCGCCGTTCGATCCGGAGTGACCGGCGCCTATCGGCCACCCGTGCTGCTTGGGGCGGAGCACGACCTCGATGGGTTCGAGTGCCGTTCCGAGGAGCAGTCCGAGTGGTTGCGTCGGCATGCTCGGCAGTCCACGACCACGGGAACGACACGGGTGCTGGTGGTCACGCCGGCAAACTCGAATGTCGTGGTCGCCTTCTACGCCTGGTGCATGGCCAGCATCTCGCTCGACGACGCGCCGGCACGAGCCCGCAAAGGTGCCGGCCGCTACCCCCAACCGGTCGCCCTGCTGGCACGTCTGGGCGTCGACGTTGGTCACGAGGGCCGCGGCATCGGTGCCGGGCTGCTCCAGGAGGTGATCGCCAGAACCCACGCGCTCGGTGACGCGATCGGCTGCCGCGGCCTGCTTGTCCACGCGGAGACCGCCGAGGCGAGGGACTCCTACGTGCACCTCGTGCCGGAGTTCGAGGCGTCGCCCAGTGACGAGCTTCATCTGTTCCTGCTGATGAAGGACATCCGCCGAACGCTGAGCTGACGCTCACCCGCGTCGCGGGGTTCACTTCGTCGATAGCGCGATTGCTGCTGGCGTGGCGTCCCTCAACGAGGATGGCCAAATCGTCCTGGCACCCCTGGAGGTCGGGGCTGATGCAGGGCAGCAGTCAAGCGAGGAGCAGTTCCTCGACAACCCTCAACCTGTCCACTCGTCGTCCGGGCGGACCCAGCCTGTGCCTCGCCAGGGAACCCCCCGTGGTCCATCAGACTTGGGCCATCGACGGTGGTTCGATCGTCTTTGCGATCCGGACCGACAAACCTCTTCCGGCCACAGCTTTCGCCACGGTCGGCGAGGTGGTCGCGAGTCTGGAGCACCTGGCCGAGACGCTCGCACCCCCGCCCCGCGGGGCGGCGACGGGGCCGAGGAGACGGAGTCGTGAGCAGATGACCGTCACCTCCCGGAAGAGGCCGCCGATGCCGTGGAGCATCCACTTCTTTCAGCGCGACGAATCCGACGACGCAGTTCGTAGCGTCCCTGCGATCGAGTTCCTGGACTCCATCCCGGCCAAGGTCGCTGCCGAGATCCATGCGGTCCTCGACGCGGTGGCGGCAGCGCCGCCGCCCTCCTTCTCGGGCGGGGGCAAGCGGGAGGCGATGCACGACGACATGGCCGGCTACTTCGAGGTCCGAGTACAGGGTGGCGGGATGAACCACCGGCTGTTCTGCGTCCTGGAGCGCGACGCCGAGGATCTGGGAGGGTCAAGCATCGTGTGCATCGACGGTCTCTCGAAGCCGCCGCGCACAGCGGCACACCCGAGGGACTACCGGCGGGTCAAGCGCTACGGCGCCGAGTTCCAGAAGCGCCGGACCGTGCTCGAGTAGTCGAAGCACGTCGACGGGGGGTAGGCAGGATCTCCAGGTCGAGAGCTCCGGCTAGCGCCACAAGGGTCGTGAGCGTGGGGTTCGGCTTCTCAGCGGAGAAGAGACGACGGATCGCGGCGGCTACACCCACATCCACACCGCCATCGACGCCTATTCCCGACTGGCCTACAGCGAGTTCGCCGGCGTCGAGAACACCACCAACTGCGTCGCGTTCCTCAACCGGTCCACCGCCTGGTTCGCCGCCCGAGGCATCGTGATCGAACGGATCCTGACCGACAACGGCACCGGCTATCGAAGCCACGCCTGGCGAGACCGCTGCAGCGAGCTTGGCATCAAACACAGCCGCACCCGGCCCTACCGGCCGGCCACCAACGGCAAAGTCGAACGCTTCAACCGCACCCTCGCCGATGAATGGGCCTACGCCCGGCTCTGGAAATCAGACCGCAGCCGAGCACTCGCCCTTGACCGGTTCCTCCACCGCTACAACCATCACCGACACCACACCGCCATCGGCGGCCCACCCGCCACCCGCGTCAACAACCTGCCGAGACACAACAACTACCGGCTGCTGCAACGGGCGTGGAACGCCTGACCGCGTACTCCGAGAGTTCTGGATTTCCCGCCGCGTATGGTCCCAGAGCCGCTGTTATACGGGCAGCTCCTCCCGTCCGAGCTGGCGTTGCGGTCGCTACTTCTTGTCCGCCGAGACGAGAGCGAAGGTCAGGAGGTCGCCTTGGTCGGCGGTGAGCATCTGGATGATCGGATCGGCGTCTCCGTCGTCGCCTGCCGATGCCCGAGCCCAGCGGAGCCAGTCGCTCCAGCCGGTGCTCGCGGCCCGCGCCCGGACGTCGGTGACGAGGTCGGTGAGCTCCCACTGCTGCTGCCACCGCCCCGGTGCGTGCCACGCGAGCGCTTCCCAGCCCACGACCGTCCGGATGTGCTCGGGGATGTGGCCAAGATCTCGAACGTCGTTCACCATCGCCGGGGTCGCGATGCCGATGGGTCCACCTGGTCGAAGGACCCGTAGCAGTCGTGGCAACAGATGGTCGTCGGTGCCGAAGTACTCCCAGGCGTCGATGCAGATGGTTGCGTCGAAGAACGAGTCGTCGAATGGGAGGCTCCGCACGTCGGCGTTGGTGACGTGGACGGAGGCGCCGATGCCGGCCGATTCCACGGTCGCACGGATCGCGTCGGCGGGTACCCAGAGGTCGACGGCCCAGACCTCGACGTCGAGCTCCTTGGCGAGGAAGACCGACGTTGCGCCTCGGCCGCAGGCCAAGTCCAGTACTCGCGTCCCCGGTTCGATCGCGAGGTCGCCGAGGAGGTCCTCGAGCAACCACAGCGGGTTCGGGCCCATGTCCAGCGAAAGGAGCCAGCCGCTGTCGTAGGTCGAGGCGCGCGGGAAGGAGTTGTGCGTGAGGTCGACCACCGGACCATCGAACCATCAGGACCGCCGCGGGCCGAACCGAGTTGCCTGCCTTCGATGTGCCGGTAGGCGATGGGCTCACGATGCGTCGCCGTGCTCGACGTGGCCGAGTACAACTAGAGACAAGCCAAGAAGCCGCTCAAGCCGATCGGCTCCGGGCGCTCGCGGCCCGACTCTCCGAGCCGGGTTCCATCCCTGGGGTGACGGTCCACCAGGCGAAGGGCGGGGAGTGGTCGAACGTGGGACTTCGGCTCAACCCTGACGAGGCTGCCCGCCGCCGGTCCCGTGGACTCGACCCCCAGGTAGAGGCTGACCGGGTCGTGTACGTCGCTGCGACGCGAGCCATGGACAATGCTTGGCTCGTTTGATCGTGGGTCGCTGACGGGTCAAGGTGAGTAGGCGATGGCGAAGCAGCGACACCTGCGTCCCGGTGACCAGCTGGACGACGACGACATTGTGGTGGTGAGGGGTGGGGACCTCGACCCGGAGGCCTTGCTACCACGCGATCTACGGCGACTACGGCCTCTCTGTGCTCGCGGTCCGCGACGTGCCGGTCGATGAGCTCGGCCAGCAGAGCCCCCTGGTGCTCGTCGAGATCCTGACCCTGATCCGTGTCGGCGCGCTGCGATCTGCTGGGTTCCGCCTCGAGCCCACCGGCCGGAACCCGAGGCACTTCACCGTGGTGTTCGATGACCTCGAGGTGGGAATCGACGAGTTGCGGCGCTGCGAGCACCGCACCTGGGTGAACCCGTATCATGAGAAGTGACTCGAAGGGGGATGAGCCGATGGATGATCTCGATCTCGTTGCCGATCTCAACGCACAGGACGACGACGGCCTTGGCTGGTCGACGGTCGCCGATGCCCACGCTCCCGAGCGGGTGCGGTCGGGTGCGATGCTGCTCGCAGGCAACAGCCAGGCCCAGGCTGTGGTCCGCGTGGTGTGCGTCGATGAAGACGGCCAGGTCCACTTCTCGATCCTGCCCGGATCGGTGGCCAAGAACCGCCACCTGCTCGATCGAACGGTGGCCTGAGGCCTTCTACAGCTTTTTCTACAGTGCGACCCGGTACAGGAGAACACCAGCAGGTACGGACCGGGAGGTACGATGCGCGAAAGCCCAGCTCAGAGGTACCGCGAGGTACAGAACGGGTCGGGCTTGCAGCCTGACCGTGCCGCTCATAACCCGAAGGTCGCAGGTTCAAATCCTGCCCCCGCCGTCAACTAAGTAGTGGTCAGAAGGGGTGTCGCTCCGGCGGCACCCCTTCTGCGTTCCTGGCGTGCGATCATTCTGCAACCCGATTCAGCTCGGGGCGGTGGCCTACACTCGATCCGGTGACCGAGGGAGGTGCCGTGTCGACGCAACGAGCAGACGATCAGAACAGCCGTCGCCTCCCCACCCGCGACGAGGTGCTGGCGCGCGGGAAGCCGTTTCCTCCGTACGAGGAGATGGTGATCGAGGGCCTGACTGACGAGGAAGAAGAGGCGTTCCTCAAGGCCATCGCTGAGGCGTGACCGCCGGCCGCCCGGCAGTCGTCGTCGACACGAACGTCTTCGGCGCCGAGCTGACGCGGCGAGGCGCAGCGGTCGCTGGCGCTTACAGGGATCATGTCGAAGGTCGCGAGCTGTTCATCTCCTTCATCTCCTTCGTCACCGTGGCGGAGCTTCGCTACGGCGCCCGCCTCGCACGTTGGGGCGAGCAGCGACTTCGACGGCTCGAGTCGAGACTGGCCGTCGCGGAGATCGTGTGGGCGGGCGACGGTCTCGTCGAGGCGTACGTGTCACTCCGCCACGAGTGCTCCGTGTCAGGCCATCCGCTCGGGCAGAAGCATCACGAGGCCGACCGCTGGATCGCGGCGACCGCTCGTTGGCTCAACGTGCCGCTCGTCGCACACGATGCCATCTTCCGTGACGCCCCCGGCGTTACGGTAATCACCGAATTGGCTTGAGGATGAGCGCAGCCACCCGGTCGGCCGCTTCCTCTTGCAGGGCCGGCACGGTGTGGGAGTAGACGTCAACGGTGAAGGCGACGGTGGCGTGTCCGAGACGCTCTCTGACGACCGTGGGGTGCACGCCGGCGGCGACCCGGCATCGTCGAGCGTGGACCTTCGGCCGCCATTGACAACCTACCGCGAGGGAGGGGGCTTGCCGCAAGCGACCCAAACGTGCTGACCATGACTCGTCCGCTGAGCCGATCACGGCCAGAACTGAAGCGCCCTGGGTTCCTTGGAGGCTCCTGACCTTGGAAACGAGGATGGAGCATGAGCAAGTCACAGGTTGCACAGACGAGCTGGCCGTGCTGGTCGTTTGCGAACGCGACGTGACGGGCTTCGATCAGGACGACGCTGGCGTCGACGTCGAGCTGTCCGACGGCCGGTCGTTGCGGGCGGACTACCTCGTCGGTTGCGACGGAGGGCGCAGCCTGGTCCGCAAGGCAGCCGGCATCGACTTCGTCGGGTTGGATCCCTCGACCAGCTGGATGATCGCCGAGGTCGAGATGGACGAGCCGGAGCTCGGCATGCGCCGCGAGGGTGGTGGCATCGGT
>NZ_DATLXO010000068.1:0-13759 GCF_035575815.1 Iamia sp. | reverse complement strand
CCGCCCCCGCCGCCTCGCCGATGCCATCGACCAATGGGCGTTCTGCTCGCTGACCAACAGCCCCGGCGCCCGCGCCTACTACGACCACCGACGCGCTCAAGGAGACAGCCACCACAAAGCCCTCCGCGCCCTCGGCAACCGCCTCGTCGGCATCCTCCACGGCTGCCTCCACCACCACACCCCCTACAACGAAACCACCGCCTGGGCCCACCGCAACGACCACCCCCTCAAAATCGCCTCTTGACACCTACGGGCCCTGGGGTGTCTGAACGCGGCCCACCGCACGGGCCCCGGCCGCCGGGCGGGGCCCGGACGGCTGACCCGCAGCGCAGGTCGGGTCTGAGATCGCAGGGAGCCCGTTCGGGCACCCTCGATTGGTGGGCCAGGGAGGATTTGAACCTCCGAAGGCTGTGCCGGCAGATTTACAGTCTGCTCCCTTTGGCCACTCGGGCACTGACCCTTGAGGTGATGAGGATAGTCCTCGACGGCGGCGGCGAAGCCAACCGGATCGACCCCGACCGGGCGGGTAGGTTGAGCCCATGCCGAGCTTCGACGTCATGTCCCAGGTCGACGACCAGGAGGTCCGCAACGCCGTGGACCAGGCTGCCCGAGAGATCGCCAACCGCTACGACTTCAAGGGCACGGGTTCGTCCATCGAGCTCGGCGGCGACGAGATCCGGCTCCACACCTCGAGTGCGGACAAGCTGCGGGCCCTGCGTCAGGTCCTCGAGGAGAAGCTGGTCAAGCGCCAGGTCTCGCTCAAGGCGCTCGACTACGGCGACGTAGAGGACGCGGCGGGCGCCACGGTGCGCCAGACGGTGAAGCTGGCCGCCGGCATCACCGCGGACAAGGCTCGCGAGCTCAACAAGTTCATCAAGGGCCTCGGCCTCAAGGGCATCCAGTCCCAGGCCCAGGGTGACGAGCTGCGGGTGACGGCCAAGAAGCGCGACGACCTCCAGGCCGTCATGACCGCCCTCCGCGAAGGCGACTTCGGCATCCCCATCACCTTCGGCAACCGCCGGGACTGAGCCCGATCGTCGAGCCGGGCCCGACCCGGCGTCAGCGCCAGGAGTCGTTGCGGAGGCGGGCGACGCGCTCCTCGGTGGGCGGGTGGGTGCGGAGCCAGTTGGCGAAGCGCACCTTGCGGCCGCTCAGGGGGTTGATGATGTACGCCTGCGCCTGACCTTGGTGGACCTCCATGGGAACCCGGTGGGCGTAGGCGTCGATCTTCTGCAGGGCTCGGGCGAGGGACTCGCCGTCGCCCAGGAGCTTGGCCCCGCTGCGGTCGGCCTCGAACTCACGGCTGCGCGACAGGGCCATCTGCAAGATGCCGGCGGCGAGCGGGGCGAGCATCGACATGGCGAGCAGGCCGATGATCCCGCCGTCGCGATCGCGGTCGCCGCCGCCACCACCGAACATGGCGCCGAACATCGCCATGCGGGCCATGAAGGTGATGCCCATGGCCACTGCCGCGGCCACCGACGAGATGAGGATGTCGCGGTTGCCGACGTGGCTCAGCTCGTGGGCGAGGACACCGCGCAGCTCGTCCCGGTCGAGGACCTCGACGATGCCGGCGGTCACGGCCACCGCCGCGTGGTCCCGGTTGCGGCCCGTGGCGAAGGCGTTGGGCTGCGCCTCGGGGCTGACGTACAGCTTGGGCATGGGCATGTCGGCCCGGGCGGCGAGGTCGCGCATGATGGCGAAGTACTCGGGCATCTCGGCCTCGTCGGCGGGCACGGCGCGGGCCGCCTTGATGGCGATGCGGTCGCTGAACCAGTACGAGCCGCCGACGAACACGAGGCCGAGCAACAGGCCGATGATGGCCCCGCCGCGACCGAACATGGATCCGACGATGACCATGAGCCCGCCGAGCCCGGCGAGCAGGACGGTGGTCTTGAGGGTGTTGCGCATGGCTCCTGGTGCCTCCTGGACGCCCCGGGCGGGGCGTCGCCTGGGTCGAGGGTAGCGACGCGACCGAAAGGCGAGATCAGGGCGAGGTTGTCATCCGGAGGCGATCCTGGTGCACGCCACCGAGCCGGTGGTGTGTCAGCCCTCGGTCGGGGGGCCGCTGGCGGCGCGGGTGCGGATCTCGGTGACGACGTCGGGATCGGCCAGGGTGCTCGTGTCGCCCAGCTCGCGGCCCTCGGCCACATCGCGGAGCAGGCGGCGCATGATCTTGCCCGAGCGGGTCTTCGGCAGATCGTCGGTGAAGACGATCGTCTTGGGACGACCGATCTTGCCGATCTTGGTGGCCACGTGCTCGCGGAGCTCGACCCCGATCGCATCCGACGCCTCCACCGTGCCCCGGAGGGTGACGAAGGCGACGATGGCCTGACCGGTGATGTCGTCCTTGGCCCCGACCACGGCGGCCTCGGCGACCTTGTCGTTGTCGACGAGGGCGGACTCGACCTCGGTGGTCGAGATGCGGTGGCCCGACACGTTCATCACGTCGTCGACGCGGCCCAGCACCCAGAGGTAACCGTCGGAGTCGAGCTTGGCCCCGTCGCCGGCGAAGTACCGGCCCTCGAAGCGGCTCCAGTAGGTGTCTCGGTAGCGCTCCGGGTCGCCGTAGATGCCGCGCAGCATCGCCGGCCAGGGCTGGGTCAAGGTGAGGTAGCCGCCGCCGCGGGTGACGACCTCTCCGTCGTTGTCGACCAGCTCGGCGACGATGCCCGGCAGCGCAAAGGTGGCCGACCCGGGCTTGGTGGTGGTGGCTCCGGGGAGGGGCGAGATCATGATGGCGCCGGTCTCGGTCTGCCACCAGGTGTCGACGATCGGGCAGCGCTCGCCCCCGATGTGGAGGTGGTACCAGATCCACGCCTCGGGGTTGATGGGCTCACCGACCGAGCCCAGCACCCGAAGTGAGGAGAGGTCGTGCTTCGCCGGCTCCTCTGACCCCCACTTCATGAAGGTGCGGATGGCGGTGGGGGCGGTGTAGAGGATCGAGACCCCGTACTTCTCGACGATGGCCCAGAACCGGTCGCGCCCCGGCGTGTCCGGCGTCCCCTCGTACATGACCGACGTGGCCCCGTTGGCGAGCGGTCCGTAGACGACGTAGGTGTGGCCGGTGACCCAGCCGACATCCGCGGTGCACCAGTAGACGTCGTCGGCGGCGTGGAGGTCGAAGACGTACTTGTGGGTGTAGGCGGCCTGGGTGAGGTAGCCGCCAGTGGTGTGCATGATGCCCTTGGGCTCGCCGGTGGTGCCCGAGGTGTAGAGCAGGAACAGCAGGTCCTCGCTGTCCATGGGCTCGGGCGGGCACTCCGCGGCGGCGTCGGCCATGAGCTCGTGGTACCAGTGGTCGCGACCCTCGGTCATGTCGGTGGTGACCTCGCCCCCCGACGACGCGATGCGATCGACCACCACCACGTGCTCGACGCTCGAAGTAGCGGCGAGAGCGACGTCGACGGTCGGCTTCAGCAGGCCGGGCTGACCTCGGCGCCAGCCTCCGTCAGCGGTGACGACCACCTTGCAGGCGGCGTCGTCGATGCGATCGGCGAGCGAGTCGGCCGAGAACCCGCCGAAGACCACCGAGTGGGGCGCGCCGATGCGGGCGCAGGCGAGCACGGCGACGGGCAGCTCGGGGATCATGGGCATGTAGATGGCGACCCGGTCGCCCTTGGCGACCCCGAGCCCCTTGAGCACGTTGGCGAAGCGCTGGACCTCGGCGAGCATGTCGGCGTAGGTGAGGGTGCGGGTGTCGCCCGGCTCGCCCTCCCAGTGGAACGCGACGCGGTCGCCGCGGCCGGCGTCGACGTGGCGGTCGAGGCAGTTCTCACTGGCGTTGAGCCGGCCGCCGACGAACCAGCGGGCGAAGGGCAGGTCCCACTCGAGGACCGTGTCCCAGTCGCGCTGCCAGCTCACCAGGTCGGCCGCCTGGCGGGCCCAGAAGCCCTCGAGGTCCGCGGTCGCTTCTGCGTAGGTCGCCGCGTCGGTGACCAGGGCGTCGGCGGTGAAGCCCGGCGGGGGAGGGAACGTCCGGTTCTCAGCGAGGTAGTCCTCGATCGTCGCTCCGTCGTCGGTGGCGTCGTCGCTCATGGGCGTCTCCTGGGCGGGGCCGGGCGTGGCGCCGGTCACCCTACCCAGGAGCTGGCCGCCGATCCGAGGAGCCCGAGAGGCCCTGCTGGGAGGTGCACCGGCCACGCCGCGGGGGATGGATCGTCATCCGGGCGCCGATGTTCAGGACCCAGGCTGACGGCCGCGGCGTCACCAGACCGCGAGGCCGAGGTGGTCTCTGATCGTCAGGTCCTTGGTGAGGAGGCGGGCACCGGCCGCCAGAGTCTGGGCCGCGATGATCCGGTCGAAGGGGTCACGGGTCCAGTCGAGGGTCTGGGCCACGTCGATCACGGTCGCGAAAGACTCATCGGCAGCGACGAGGCCGAGGGCCCGCCGAGCCTCGTCGAGGACGTCGCTTGCGCCCCTGGGTGCAGGCGGTGGTGCCCAGGGTGACCGGTCGCGCCGGTGCCATCAACCGGTGCAACGGCGGCGAGGGCTCGGCTCAGACCGTCCACTCCAGGACCCGGAAGGCACCGAGGCCATCGAGGGCGCACAGGGCCGCGACCTCGGTGGCGCGACTGCGGGCCCGGAGGGCGTCGAGGTCCGGCGCGCCGGCCCGTGCGGCCCAGGCGGCCCGGCCCTCGGCCACGAGGTCGTCGATCCCCCACGCCCGGAGGAAGGCGGTCTGGCTCCGGTCGCGATCCGGGGGGCGGACCCTGCTCGCCAGCTGGTCGACGCAGACCTCGACGGTGATGTCCTGGGCTCCGACCCGCTCGCACGGGCCGGCGCCCCGACCGTGGCCGGAGTACGTGCGGAGCCACTCGGTGACGGGTCGCCCCGCCAGCTCGGGAGTCGTCGAGCAGTAGTCGATCGCGAGGAGCGCTCCGCCGGGCCCGAGCCCGCCGAGCGTCGCGGCCAGCCACTCCCCTGCCGCGTGCTGCAAGGGCGCCCGGGCGCCGGGCGCCGCACCGGGGACGAGGCCCTCGAGCGCGGCGGTGTCGGCGTCCGACGCGGCGACCAGGACCTCGGTCGCCTCGGTCCCGGCCTCTCGCGCCGGGGCGGGGTCTGGGGCTCCCGCCGGGGCGCGGGCGGCGTCGGGGGACGTCCCCGTCGCGACCCGCACCTCGAGCCAGCCGTCGGCGGTCCGCTCGAAGAGGTCGAACGGCAGGTTGTCGAGCAGCTCGTTGGCGACGACGAGGTGCGGTGGACGGGTGGGCGGGGCCGCGGCGCTGGCGACCAGCGGCCCCGCGCCGAAGGTCGACCAGCGGGCTTCCGCGGCAGAACCGTCGGGGTCGAGGAGCCCGACGTGAGGCAGGTGATCAGGGTGGAGCCGGCGCTGGGCGGCGCTGCGCTCGACCAACGTCACGCGCAGGGCCGGCGCACAGGCAGGACGGGCGACGAGCACGGTGCGGGCCAGGGTGCCGGGCCCGGCTCCGTGGTCGTCGACGAGGAACGGGTCGGGGCGTCCGGCCGCATCCCACCAGGCGTCGAGGGCGCGGGCTAGCACGGCGCCGAAGAGCGGTCCGACCTCGGGGCTGGTGAGGAAGTCGCCCCGGCGCCCGGCCCGGCCGCCCGTCTCGTAGAACCCGCAGCCCGGTGCGTACAGCGCCCGGTCCATGAACTCCGAGAACGGGACCGGCTCCCTCTCGTCAGCACCCATCGTCGCCTCCAACATTGGACGCTCGACCCTCTGTGGCGCGTTCACCCGTCCAAAGTTGGCGAGGGCGTGCCCAACTCTGGACGCTCAGCCGTCTCTGCCGCGTTCACACGTACAAAGTTCGAGCGGCGGGACGGTCAGGGGCGGGCGACGGCGAGCAGGTCGGTGGCCACCTCGCCGAAGTGGCCGACGGTGCCGGGGAAGAAGCCGAAGACGAGGGTGCCGACCACGGTGACACCGAGGGCGATGGAGATCGCCCCGGGGATGCGGATCGGGGTCCGGTCGCCGTCGGGCACCGGGGTGAACCACATCTCCTTGGCCACGTTGGCGTAGTAGTAGAGGGCGATGACCGAGTTCACCGCCACGATGACGCCCAGGGCGTAGCCGGCCCCTGTGTCGGCGGCCACGACGGTGCGGAACACCTGGAACTTGGCGAACCAGCCGCCGAGGGGCGGGATGCCGGCCAGGGCGAAGAGGAAGACCGTCATCACCACGGTGAGGCCGGGGGCGTACTCGAAGAGGCCACCCCACGAGGTGATCTCGCCGCTGCCGGTCTTGCGGCTCACGGCGATGATCACGGCGAAGGCGCCGAGGTTCATCACCGTGTAGATGATCAGGTAGATCACGACGGCCCGGATGGCATCGGCGCCGACCTCGGCGCTCTCACCGGCGACGGCGAGCGGGGCCAGGATGAACCCGGCCTGGGCGATCGACGAGTAGGCGAAGAGGCGGACCACGTTGGTCTGGCGCAGGGCGATCAGGTTGCCGACCGTCATCGTCGCCGCCGCGAGGACGAAGACGAGCGGCCCGTAGATGTCGTCGCGCCCGTAGAAGGCCACGAAGATGAGCTCCATCAGGGCGACGAAGCCGGCCGCCTTCGACGCCACCGACAAGAACGCCGTGATCGGGGTCGGCGCGCCCTCGTAGGTGTCGGGAGCCCAGTTGTGGAACGGCACGGCCGAGACCTTGAAGCCGAAGCCGACGAGGATGAACACGATGCCGACCGCCGCGACCGGCGTGTCGCCGAAGGCGCCGTCGATCCGGTCGCCGATGCCGGCGAGCACCGTCGTCCCGGTGCCGCCGTAGACGAGCGACATGCCGTAGAGCATCACTGCGCTGGCGAAGACGCCCATCAGGTAGTACTTCAGGCCGGCCTCGTTGCCGGTGAGCGACCGCTTGCGCCAGCCCGCCAGGAGGTAGGCGGGGATCGAGAGCAGCTCGAGGGCCACGAACATGGTGATGAGGTCGCGGGCCGAGGCCATGACGACCATGCCGAGCACCGACGCCGCGAGGAGGGTGAAGTACTCCCCCTCCCAGTAGTCGCCCTCGGCGATGTAGTTCGTCGAGAGCAGCACCGTGAGGTAGCCGGCAATCAGGAACACCCCCTTGAGCACCAGGGCGAAGTCGTCGACCACGTAGGCGCCGCCGAACATGGCCCGGTCGCTGCCGTCGACGGCCAGGGTCAGCAGTGGGATGGCGGAGCCGAGGAACCCGATGCCGGTGAGCGACGAGGTCAGCCACTTGTTGTGCTGCTCGGTGAAGAGGTCGACGACGAGGACCACCACGAAGGTGGCGGTGAGCACGATCTCGGGCGCGAGGGCGTGGAAGTCGAGCGACGGGGCCGTGAAGGGCACGGCCGAGGCGGAGGCGAGCAGGGAGGCGACCACGTTGTCCTAGGGCCCGGCGATGGCGCTCAGCGACTGCACCACGGCGCCGTCGGTGACCTTGAAGATCAGGTTGGGGTAGATGCCGAGCACCACGATCAGCACGACCATCGGGGCCCAGGCGAGGTAGTCGGTCAGGTGCATGTCACTGATGCGGCTCTTGGCGAACTCCGCCTTGGGCACCCCGAAGGCGACCCGCTGGAGCAGCCACAGGAGGTAGCCGGCGGCGAAGATCGTGCCGATGGCGGCGATGACCATGTACACCCGGAACAGCCCGACCTGGGGGACGTTGGGGTCATAGGCGGAGAGGATCGCCGGGAACTCGCCCCAGAACCCGGCCAGGCCGGGCAGCCCCAGCGACGCCATGCAGCTGAAGCCCAGGAGCCAGCCCATGCGCGGGGCCTGCACCAGCAGCCCACCGAGGCGCTTGATCTCGAGGGTGTGGTAACGGTCCTTCACCGAGCCGGCGATGAAGAAGAGCATGCCGGTGATGAGGCCGTGGGCGACCATCCCGAAGATGGCAGCGTTGATGCCGAAGTCGGTGAGCGTCGAGATGCCGAGCATCACGTAGCCCATGTGGGCCACCGACGAGAAGGCGATCAGGCGCTTCATGTCGGTCTGGGCCAGGCATCCGAGGGCGCCGTAGATGATGCCGATGACGGCCAGTCCGCCGATCCACGGAGCCCACTCGACGGCCGGCTCGGGCAGGATCGGGATGGCGACCCGGATGAAGCCGTAGGTGCCCAGCTTGAGGAGCACGGCGGCCAGGATCACCGATCCCTGGGTGGGGGCCTGGGTGTGGGCGTCGGGCAGCCAGGTGTGGAACGGGAACATCGGAACCTTGATGCCGAAACCCATGAACATGCCGCCGAAGATGAGCAGCCCCGCGGCTCGGGACAGATCGGCCCCGCCCCACTCGGTGAGCACCCGCATGTCGAAGGTGTTGAGCGCGTTGCCGGCGCTGTCGGTGGCGAGGAAGTACAGCGACAGGAAGGCCACGATCATCAGGGCCGAGCCGAACAACGTGTAGAGGAAGAACTTGATCGACGCGTACTGGCGCTGCTCGCCGCCCCACACGCCGATCATGAAGTACATCGGCAGCAGCACGATCTCGAAGAACACGAAGAAGAGGATGAGGTCCTGGGCGATGAAGGTTCCGACCATCCCCGTCTCGAGCAGGAGGGTGAGGGCCAGGAACGCCTTGGGGTTGTGCGGCTCGGGGAAGTGGTCCCACGAGTACACGATCACCAACGGCACGATGAAGAGGGTCAGCAGCAGCAGCGGCAGCGACATGCCGTCGATGGCGACGATGTAGCGGCTGTTGATGACGTCGATCCACGGGTGGTCGACGACGTTCTGCAGCGTCCCGCTGTTGTCGTAGTCGAAGAAGGCGGCGACGCCGATCCCGATGGCGAACACCACCAGGCTCGTGGCCAGGGCCACGGTCTTCTGCAAGTTCTCCTCGGCCTTGGGGATCACCATGAGCAGCGCCGCACCCACCAGGGGCAGGAAGGCGGCGAGGCTGAGCCCCCAACCGTCGAGCAGGTCTTCCACGATCTCTCCTCTGCTCAGCTCGCGCTGGCGATGATGACGAAGACGGCGGCCAGGACGGTGGCCGCTCCGAACAGGTAGGCCCCGTAGGTCTGGACCTTGCCGGTCTGACCCCGTCGGAGCAGCTGGCCCGACCCCTCGGCGCCGAGGCCAGAGCCCCGGACGACCTTGTCGACCACGCCCTGGTCCACGTGGTCATAGACCCAGCGCCCGACCTGCTTCGACGAGGTGCCGGCGCCGTTGACGACGCCGTCGAGGACGTGCTGGTCGAACCAGTTCGCGGCCCGGGCGATGGGGCCCTTGACCGCCCCCACGATCACGGTCTCATACAGCGTGTCGAGGTAGTACTTGTTCTCGAGCAGCCGGTACCCGGCCCGCGCCACGCGGCTGCGTTGGGTGAGGCCGTGGGGCCCGGCGCCGCGCCAGTACCAGAGGTACGCGGCCAGGGCGGCCAGGGCGGCGGCCGCGGTCGAGACGAGGGCGATGACGATCGAGAACTCGGGGTGGCCGAAGTCGGGACCGACGGTGGCCTCCGACGGGAACGCCGGGGTGACGGGCTCGACGTAGTGCTCGAAGCGCAGAGCCGCGCCTTCAGGGACCCACGAGAGCACGCCGGTGTCGGGCAGGTTGGTGAACCCGACCACGACGGCCAGCCCGGCGAGCAGGATCAGCGGACCGACGATGCGCGGGCCCGACTCGTGCGGCGCGTGGGCCGCCGCCGCGCCCCGGGGCTCGCCGTAGAAGCAGTACCAGACCGCACGGGTCATGTACGCCGCGGTGCCCATGGCGCCGAGGATGCCGACCACCAACATCACCGGGTAGCCGCCGTCGCCCAGCTGACCGGCGCCGGCGAGGATCTCGTCCTTCGACCAGAACCCGGCGAGCAGCGGGAAGCCCGAGAGCGCCAGGGCGCCGACCAGGAACGTGCGGAAGGTCCACGGCATGTGCTTGCGGAGCCCGCCGTAGTCCTTCACCATGTCGAAGCTGTGGTGACACGCGTGGCTCATCGAGCCGGCGCCGAGGAACAGGCACGCCTTGAACATGGCGTGGGTGAAGAGGTGGAACACCGCCGCGGTCCAGGCCCCGACGCCGAGGGCCATCACCATGAAGCCGAGCTGGGACACCGTGGAGTAGGCCAGCACCTTCTTGATGTCGGTCTGCACGAAGGCGAGCAGCGCACCGAAGAACAAGGTGACGGTGCCGACCACGGCGAGCACGTTGATGTTGGTGCCGCCGATGTTGAGCCCGTGCCAGAACACGGCGTAGAGGCGGGCCACCATGTAGACGCCGGCGACGACCATGGTCGCGGCGTGGATCAGCGCCGAGACCGGAGTGGGCCCGGCCATGGCGTCGGGCAGCCAGGTGTGGAGGATGAACTGGCCCGACTTCGACATCACCGCGGTGAGCAGGCAGCACGACGCCACGAACAGCAGCCCCTGGCTGATCTCGCCGGTGTTGGCCATCTCGTTGATGGTGGCGATGTCGAAGGTGCCGCCGGCCGCGAAGTACAGCGTGATGATGCCGACGAGGAGGCCCACGTCGCCGACGCGGTTGACGAGGAAGGCCTTGAGCGCGGCGTTGGAGTTCGGCTTCTCCTCCCACCAGTGCCCGATGAGCGCGAACGAACAGAGGCCCACCAGCTCCCACCCGACGATGAGCTGGAGCGTGTTCTCGGTGAGCACGAACATCAGCATGGACGCGGTGAAGAGGCTGAGGAACGCGTAGTAGTGCGTGAAGCGGCGGTCCCCGGCGACGTAGTCGCTGCTGTAGACGTGCACCAGCAGCGAGATCAGGGTGACGACCACCAGCATCATGGCGGTGAGGCCGTCGACCATGGTGCCGACGGTGATCTCCTGGCCGCCGTTCTGGAGCCAGGTGATCGACCGGGTGACCGGGGGGATCTCCTCGTGGACCTCCCCCGCGCCGGCGCCCTCCTCGGAGCCCTCGGCCGCGGCGGTCCGGACCTCGCCGGGCGCGGCCGCCGACCCCTCGGAGGAGGCCTCCTGGGCCGAGTGCTCGACCGGGGGCGGGCTCTCGGTGCGCTGGATCCATCCGACGCCGGTGGCGAGGGCCAGCACGAAGCAGACCGCGACCGCGGCGATGCCGATCTCGGCCCCACCCTTGGGGAGCCGCTTTCCGACGGCGAGGATCACGACGAAGGAGACCGCCATGATCAGCGGGATGAGGAAGGCGTGGGTCAGCATGCTGGGACGCCCCGCTCAGCCCTTCATCAGGTCGAGCTCGTCGAGATCGACGCTGTGACGGTTGCGGTAGATGGCGAGCACGATGGCCAGGCCCACGCCCACCTCGGCCGCCGCGATGGCGATGACGAAGAGGGCGAACACCTGGCCGCTGAGGTCGCCGTGCACGGCGGAGAAGGCGATCAGGTTGATGTTGACGGCGTTGAGGATCAACTCGATGGACATGAGGACGGCCACGCCGTTGCGCCGGGCGATGACCCCGTAGACCCCGATCGAGAACAGCGCGGCGGCGAGCAGGAGGAACTGGTTCAGCAGCACGATCAGTCCCTCCTGGCGATGACGATGGCGCCGATGAGGGCGGCGGTGAGCATCACCGACACGACCTCGAACGGCACCAGGTACTGGGAGAAGAGCGAGTCGCTGACCGCGGCGGTGTTGGACCCGACGTTGGGATCGGCGAGGGCGGCCTCGACCTCTTCGGCGGAGGCACCGGGGGCCACGCTCGGCGCCAGGCCGGTGCGACGGTCCTCGGGGACCTTGGCGTCGGAGAAGGTGTCGACCAGGCTGAACGACAGCAGGGCCAACATGACGACGCCGACGAAGGCCGCGCCGTACCAGTTCTTGCGGGTCAGGTCGGCGTCGGTGCCGAGCCGGGCCCGGGTGAGCATCACGCCGAAGAGGAACAGCACCACCACGGCACCGATGTAGACCATCACCTGGGCGACGGCCACGAACTCGGCGGCGAGCAGCACGTACTGGGCCGCGGCCCCCGCCAGGACCATCACCAGCCACATGGCGGCGTGCACGACGTTGCGGGTGGTGACCACCCGCAGGGCCGAGACGACCATGATCACGGCGATGACACCGAACCCGACCGTCTGGGAGACGTTGATCGGGTCGTCGGTGCCGGGCAGCGCCATCGAGGCGGCGGAGGCGAGGGCCATCTAGCGCGGCACCTTCTTGACCTTCTGCTCCGAGCCGGCCTCGTAGGCCTCGAAGTCGGGCACCGTCTCCATCCACTCGCCCAGGCGGGCCTTGTCGTGGAGGAGGTCGGCGATGCGCGGCTCGGAGTACTCGTACTCCGGGGTCCAGAACAGCGCCTCGAAGGGGCAGACCTCGACGCAGATGCCGCAGTACATGCAGAGCGAGTAGTCGATGTCGAAGCGGTCGATGGCGTTGACCTGGCGGGGCTTGCCCCCCGGGCGGCGCGGCGGCGCCTTCTCCTTGTGTCCCTCGATGTAGATGCACCAGTCGGGGCAGCTCCGGGAGCAGAGCATGCAGGCGGTGCAGTTGCCCTCGTGGAGCGCGATCACGCCGCGAGCCCGTGGAGCCGGGGCCTCCTTCTCGCGCGGGTACTGCACGGTGACCGAGCCGGCGGTGGGCCCCGGGAGCAGCCGCTTCAGGCCCTTGTGGGGGAACAGCGTGCGCAACAGCTCGGTCAACGTGACCTTGAGACCGATGAACATCCCGGGGACGCGGGGCTTGGGCATCAGAACACCACCTTCAGGACCATGGTGGCGAAGATGTTCACCAGGGCGATGGGGATGAGGACGGTCCAGGCAAAGGTCTGGAGCTGATCCTCGCGGAATCGGGGGTAGGTGAAGCGGGCCCAGAAGATCAAGAAGCCGACGAAGACCATCTTGGCCAGCAGCACGAGCGGCCCGACGACGTTCATGTAGTTGGCGTCCATGTCGAGGCCGGGCAGGTAGTAGCCGCCGAGGAAGAGCGTCGCGGCGATGATCGAGAAGGCGCCGGCGGTCGCGAACTCGCCGATGAAGAACAACAGGAACCGCAGGCCCGAGTACTCGGTCATGTAGCCGGTGACGAGCTCGGACTCGGCGACGGGCATGTCGAACGGCGGTTGGGTGAGCTCGGCCTGGGTGGCGATCATGAAGATGGCGAACCCGACGAACTGGGTGAGGATGAACGGGTTGCCCAACGCCGAGAGGCCGAAGATCTCGCCGTCGGCCTGGGCGCGGACGATGTCGAAGAGGTTGAGGCTGCCGGCCTGGATGACGACCCCGACGACCGCGAGCAACATCGGCAGCTCATACGCGATGAGCTGGCCGGCGGCGCGCAGGCCGCCCATCAGCGAGTACTTGTTGGCCGACGCCCAGCCGGCCACGAGCACACCGATGATCGACACCGACGACACGGCCAGGATGTAGAAGATCCCGGCGTCGAGGTCGGCGAAGAAGGCGTCGGGGCCGAACGGGATGGCCACGTACACCAGCAGCACCGAGGCCACCACGATGTACGGCGCCATGAAGAACAGCGTGCGGTCGGCCTTGGCCGGGACGATGTCCTCCTTCTGGATGAACTTGCCCACCTCGGCGAGCAGCTGCAGGGAGCCGTAGGGCCCGGCTTCGTTGGGGCCGATGCGGCTCTGCATGAAGCTCATCATCTTGAACAGGAACAGGTAGACGAACGTGCCCGCCGGCAGCAGCACCGCGGCCAGCACCGCGGCGCTCCGCAGGATCGACTGCTGCCAGTACGCCAGCTCCACCGAGAGCACCAGGGACTCAGTCACGAGACAGCCCCCACACCAGGTCGGCCGCACTCGAGGCGATCAGACGACGCGACCCGGAGCCCGGCGCCGCCGCTGGGGGTCTCCCCCAGGAGAGGCGAAGCCGATCCAGCTTGCCGGAGGGCGAGACCGGAGCCCGGCGCAGCCGCTGGGGGTCTGGGGG
>NZ_DATLXO010000067.1:0-9594 GCF_035575815.1 Iamia sp. | reverse complement strand
CGCGACGCCATCACCGACGGCGCCACCGTCCCGCTCTACTACGAGAACCGCATCCCCGAGCTCCAGCTCGTCAACGACGACTTCGCCGACGAGCTGGCCGAGCTGTTGGAGGAGGCCGAGCTCGACGACGACGCCGAGGGTCAGCTGGCCCGCCGGTTCGGTCACGAGTACACGCTTCTCACCCGGCCCGAGCGGTTGCGCGCCGTCGCCCGGGACCTGGTGCGGCACTTCGTGGGCCGGGGGTTCACCGGCAAGGCCATGTACGTCGGGATCGACAAGGCCGCCGCGGTCCGCATGTTCGCCGACGTGTCCGCGGCGTGGGCCGAGCACCTGGCCGAGCTGCGGGCCGAGCACGACGCCCTACCCGAGCTGGAGCGGCCGTGGCTGGCCAGTCGAATCGAGATGATGACCTCCACCGACATGGCGGTGGTGATCAGCCAGGGCCAGAACGAGATCGCCCACCTCGAGCGCCAGGGGCTCGACATCCGCCCCCATCGCAAGCGGATGCTCGAAGAGGACCTGGCCGAGAGGTTCAAGTCCGCCGACGACCCGCTGCGGCTCGTGTTCGTGTGCGCCATGTGGATGACCGGGTTCGACGCCCCGAGCGTGTCGACGATCTACCTCGACCGGCCCATGCGCAACCACACGCTGATGCAGACCATCGCCCGGGCCAACCGGGTGTTCCCCGACAAGGACAACGGGCTCATCGTCGACTACATCGGTGTGTTCCGGAACCTCGAGAAGGCCCTCGCCATCTACGGCGCCGCCAACGCCGAGATCGGCGTCGACTCACCGATCCAAGACGTCGATGCCCTCGTCGACGCCCTCGGGGAGGCGATCGACACGGTGGTGTCGTTGTGCTCGTCGCACGGTGTCGACCTGATCGCCATGCGCGACGCGTCGGGCTTCGCTCACATCGCGTTGCGCGACGCTGCGGTCGAGGCACTGCTGGTGGACGAGGACACCCGCACGGCGTTCCTGGCCGCGGCCCGCCAGGCCCGCAAGATCTTCAAGGCGCTGCTGCCCGACCCGTCCGCTGCGGGCCACCAGCGCACGGTGGCCGCCATCCGGGTGCTGGCCGAACGCATCGCCGAGGTGTCCCGCCCTCCCCGGGCCGACCTCGACGAGGTGTCTGATGCCGTCGAGGCCCTGCTCGACCGCTCCGTGGGTGCCGAGGAGTACGTGATCCGCGCCGCCGCCGAAGGCAGTGAGCCCGACCCGCTCATCGACCTCTCCCAGATCGACTTCGACGCCCTTGCCGCCAGCTTCGCCGGTCGAAAGCGGGCCGAGACCGACCGCCTGGCCGCCCTGCTGAAGCAGCGCACGGCGGGCGCCGCGGCCCGCAACCCCACCCGCTACGACCTGGTCGCTCGCATCGAGGAGCTCATCGCCGACTACAACGCCGGCAGCCTCAACATCGACGAGTACCTGCGCCGGCTCATCGACCTGTCGAAGTCCCTCACCGCCGAGGAGCAGCGAGCGGTCAGCGAAGACCTCACCGAAGCAGAGCTGGCCATCTTCGACCTGCTCACCAAGCCCGAACCGGTCCTCGACGACGCCCAGAGGGAGGTGGTGAAGGCCAGCGCCAAGCGCCTCCTCGCCCACCTCCACGACAAGCTGGTCCTCGACTGGCGCCGCAAGTCGGCCACCACCGCGGCGGTTCGGGTGACCATCCTCGATGTCCTCAACGAGGACCTGCCCGAAGCCCCGTACCCGCCCGAGGTCTTCGACACGAAAGTCCAGGCCGTCTTCGACCACGTCACCACCGTCTACGGCGACGACGGATCGAGCGTCTATGACGGTGCTGTGATCGAGCCCGCCGTCGGCCGTGCCGGGGTCGCCACGCTGGCGGCACCGGATCTCGGCTCGATCGTCGACGACGTGGTGGAGCGCATCCGTCGCGACGCGAAGTTCGCGTCGCTCGTCGCCGATCAGCTCGGCCTCGCCGGCGGTGCCGCGCTGCGGACCATCGAGGAGATCATCGACAACGACGAGGATGTCGCCGTCGAGTTCAAGTCCACCGCCCGCTGGGACCTCCGGGAGGGCAAGGCGAGCAAGGTGATCGAGGACGCCATCGTGAAGACTGTGGCCGGCTTCCTCAACACCGACGGCGGATCCCTCCTCATCGGCATCGGCCCCGACCGCGAGGTCATCGGCCTGGCCCACGACTACGCCAAGGTCCAGCCGAAGAACGGCGACGGCTTCGTCAACTGGCTCACGACGCACCTCATCGCGGCCCTCGGCCACCCGCCGGTCACCCGCACCCGAGCCCGCATCGCGGTCCACGAGGGCAAGGAGATCTGCCGCCTCGACGTCGCCGCCTCCCCAACCGCGGTGCGGGCCAAGACCAGCAAGGCCGAGAACGTCTTCTACCTGAGGATGAACAACTCCACCCGCGCCGTCCCCGACGACGAAGCGATCGAATACTGCGCCGTCCGCTGGCCGGCGCCCCCCGCACGAGAGGTATGAGCGAAGCATGAGGACAGCGACGGCGCCACTCCTCGCTCACCGGTTGGCACTGTGCTCCGGTCCTTCGCGGCCTGCTCGGACACGCCGTGCATCGTGCAAGGACCTGGGGCGTGCTCGCATGGCGTGGACCAGGTCCCCTCGTCATCGCGAGCCCTACGCTTCGCGGGTGGCCCACGACACCTCGAGTGACGCGCAGGACCGCCAGGACCAGGTGTTCCGGGCGATGTCCCCTGAGCAGCGGATCGCCATGGCCGTCGAGATGAGTGAGGTGGCCTTCCGCATGGCCGCCGACGGGATCCGCCTGCGCCATCCCGGCTACAGCGACGAGGAGGTCCGTCTCACCGGCATCCGCCTCCGCATCGGCGACGACCTCTTCCGCTCGGCGTTCCCCGCCGGCCCCGTACTCCCCGCATGACCACCGCCTCGTCGCTCGGGGCCATCATCGATGCGCTGGACGGTGCCGGCATCCCGCACATGCTCGCCGGCTCGTTCGCCAGCTCGCTCCACGGCTTGGCCCGCACGACAGCCGACATCGACCTGGTGATCGATCCTGCCGCCGGGGCCGTCGACCGGTTCGTCGACCGCCTCGACGTCGACCGGTTCTACGTCGATCGACAGGCCGCTCGACGGGCCTCGGACCAGCGTGACCAGTTCAACGTGATCGATACCGCGACGGGCTGGAAGGTGGATCTGATCGTGAAGAAGGACCGCCCCTTCAGCGTCACCGAGTTCGAGCGGCGCAGCCCGGCAACCGTGCTCGGGGTACCGGTGCTGGTGGCCACCGCTGAGGACACGGTCCTGGCCAAGCTCGAGTGGTCCCGGGGAAGTGACTCCGATCGCCAGCGCCGCGACGTGACGGAGATCCTGCGGATCCGCGCTGCCGGCTTGGACGAGGCCTACCTGGATCGCTGGGCCGCGGACCTCGACCTCACCGACCTCCTGGCCACCGCCCGCCGCGCCGCCAGCTCGACCTGAGGATGCGACACCCGCTCTCGCGCCCGGTGGCTACTCGGCGCGTGCGGACCAGGCGCCGTTGGCCGAGATGACCACGAGGGCGCCGCCACCGTCGATCAGAACGGTTCCCTGGTAGGGGCCGATCTCGTTGATGGCCAGGTCCGGGAACCCGCCCGAGTGGACCTGGACGATGAAGTTCGAGTCACCGTCGTGGCTCCACGCCATCGCCCCGCCCGATCCGTTGCGCCGCACGACATCGTCACCTCGCCCTGACACCTCACCCTCGAAGCTGCGCACCGACCCGGTGGACCGGAACTCGATCGTCCACGGACCGTCGGCCGAGACCTCCAGCTGGGCCGCTTCTCCGTCGTCATCGAGGAGCGTCACCCCCTCGTAGCTGCCGATGGCGTTGACCAGCAGGGTGCCCGGTCCCTGGACGATGAAGTTGGCGGACCCGGAGTGGCGGGCGAACACCACGGTCGGCGTCCCCGCCCCGTCAGGTCGGGGGACATCGATGACGTCGTCGCCGGCACCAGAGATGACCACCGGGGCGGCCACCGGCGGCGGGGGAGCGGTGGTCGTGGTCGGCGGCGCAGTGGTCGTCGGTGGAGCGGTGGGCGGCGGCGCGGTGGTCGGTGGCGCAGTGGTCGTCGGCGCTGCCGTCGTGGGCGGCGCGGTGGTCGTCGGCGCTGTCGTCGTCGGCGCGATCGTCGTCGGAGGTGCGAGTGCACGGGCGGCGTGGTCGCACAGGTCGTTGGCCCCCGCAGGGATCCCAGTCCCCTCGCACAGGGCCGCCAAGAACTCGACGGCCCCGCTGCGGCCACCGGTCGCATCGCCGTACGCGGCGCGGAAGTCGCCCAAGGTCGCGCAGTCCCGCATCGGCTGGGGGCTGAGCTCCTCGCTCTCCTCGCTGGCCTCGAAGGCGTCGGCCACAGCGACCTCACGCGGTGTTCGTGGTGAGGTGGTGGTCGTCGCGGGGTCAGTGGTCGACGACGTTGGCGCCGGCTGCGTGCTCATCACCTCCGCCGAGTCATGTGCCCCGCCGCCGCACGCCGCCAGCAACGCCCCCAGCAGAAGCGTCGCCCGGGCGGGCCTGGATCCGGTCGTCCTCACGGTGTTCCCCTCCCGACGACCGATGCGCCACCAGCACTGCTGCAGGTCTCTGCGCCATCGTCCCGCACTCCGAAAGGTATCGAACGAGGCGCAACCGCTCAAGCAGGACCGTCCACGGCCGATGGCGGATGCGATGAGCAGGCACACCTTCGACAAGCGCGTCGGTCGACGGGTCCAGGTCGACCCCCAACCAGTCCTGTGGCGCGTCGATCCCAGCAAGTCCGCGCCGGCGCGCCGCCGGAGGTTCCGTGCGCCCCCGACCGCCGAGCTGCTCGACGTCTCGGTCAGCGGGCTCCGGGTCAGGGGCCCGGCGCCCAGGGACCTTCGAGTGGGAACGGTCCTCGCCATCGAGGTCGACGGCCTCGTGGGTCGGGTGAGGATCCGCCGCATGGATCCCGAAGACGGCGGTCGCCAGTGCGAGTACGGCCTCGAGCTGGTCGACGCCCAGTCACCGCTCACCCTCCACCTGCACCGCCAGCTGTCGAAGATGTCGGACGTGAGCGCCTCGCAGTGGCACGGCTCGAGAGGCTGAGTCGCCACCTGGCGCGACGGGCGTCGACCGTCGGCGTCCGGCCCGCGCTCGCGAGCCGACCTAACGTCGAGGGTGATGTCGGATCGCACCCTCGCCGCCCTCGCCCTGGTCCCGGTGCCCGACCGTGGTCGGCGCTACTCGGCCACCCGCCGGGTGCGCTGGGGCGACGTCGACCGGCGCGGGAGGCTCCGGCTCGACGCCCTTGCCCGTTACCTCCAGGACGTCGCCAACGACGACACCCGCGACGCCGGTCACGACCCGATGGCCCCGTGGGTCGTGCGCCGCACCGGGGTGCGGGTGGTCTCGCCTCCGACCCTGCTCGAGGACCTGACCCTCACGACCTTCAACGGCGGCATCGGCAGCCGCTGGGCCGAGCGCCGCACGTCGATCACCGGTGACCGGGGCGGACACGTCGAGACGGCGTCGCTGTGGATCTTCCTCGACCCGAGCACGAACCGTCCGGCGCGCCTCACCGCGGAGTTCCTCGACACCTACGCCGAGGCGGCGATGGGCCGCACGGTGAAGGCCCGGCTCTCCCACGGTCGGCCGCCCGACGGCGCAGAACGCCGGGCGTGGCCCCTGCGCAGCACCGATCACGACCCCCTCGGCCACGTGAACAACGCCGCCACCTGGGCGCCCGTCGAAGACGAGCTCGACCGCCGGGGCATGGTGCCGCGGTGGGCCGAGGTCGAGTACGGCGACGCCATTGGACCGACCGACGAGGTCGAGCTCTTCTCGACCCTCACCGCGGAGGGCACCGTGGCGATGTGGCTGGTGACCGACGGCGCGGTGCGCGCCTCGGCCGTCGCAGGGTCGAGCTGATGGCCGCCCTGGGCGCGACCGGCGCCGCCCCGACCGCCCGCCCCGCCCCGACCGCCCGCCCCGCCTCGACAACCGGCGACGCCTCGACCGCCGGCACCCCGTCGACAGCCTGCGCCGCCCGGAACCCGACAGGAGCACGGCCGTGGAGCTGAGCGACGCCATGAGGACCACCGGTGCGGTGCGGGCCTTCACCGCCGAACCGATCCCCCCCGGGACCCTCTACCGGGTCCTCGACGACGCCCGCTTCGCGCCCAGCGGCGGCAACCAGCAGGGCTGGCACGTCACCGTCGTCCGCGACGTCGAGCTGCGGCGCCGCCTCGCGGACCTGAGCGCCGCCACCTGGGACCGCTACCTGGCCGAGCAGGCCGCCGGCTACCGGGCCTTCAACCCCATCCAGCCCGCCCCCGCCGACGTGCCGATCCCCGAGGGCCTCCCTGCCCATCCCATGCTCGAGGCCATCGAGGCCGTGCCCGAGGTGTTGCTCGTCACCGTCGACCTGCGCGTGCTGGCGGTGATGGACCGGGCCCTCGACCGCTTCTCGATCATCGGCGGAGCGTCGATCTACCCGTTCGTGCAGAACCTGCTGCTCGCGGCGCGCAACGTCGGGCTCGGCGGTGTGGTCACCACGTTCCTCGCCGCGTCGGAGACCGAGGCCGCCCCTCTCGTCGGGCTCCCCGAGGGCCACGCGGTGGCCGCCCTCATCGGTCTGGGCACGCCCGTGCACCAGGCCACCCGGCTGCGCCGCCACCCGGTCGAGTCCTTCACCACCATCGACCGCATCGACGGTCCACCGCTCGAGCCACCACCGACGGGGTGACCAGATCGCCGCGTCGAGCGACCAGCCCATCGACATCGGGGCTAGCGGGCTCGGGCCGCCCGCCGCTGGTGGCCGTAGGCATACGCGTGCTGGGGCATGAGCGCCACGAGCTCAGGGTGGTCCTCGGGCCGGCCCCGGTCGGACTCGTCCACGATGCGGATGACCTTGGCCGGCACCCCACCGACGATTGCGTTGTCGGGCACCTCGCCCCGCACCACCGACCCCGCGGCGACGACCACGTGACGGCCGATGCGGGACCCGGGCAGGACCACCGCGCCGTGGCCGATCCACGAGCCGGCGCCGATCACCACCGGCTGGTGCGGTCCGAGCTGGTGGCCGATGGGCACCGTCAGGTCCTCGAAGCCGTGGTTGGAGTCGGTGACGAAGACGTCCTGGCCGAACCACACGTCATCATCGATCTCGATCGACTCGTGGGCGATGAGACCCGAGCGCAGGCCGATCACGCAGCGGTCGCCGATCACCAGCGCCCGGGGCGGGACCGTCTGCTGGTCCGGGGTGTAGCCGGCGGCGAGCGTGACCCAGCACCCGATCAGCGTCTCGGAGCCGATGTGCACCTGGCGCTCGCCGTAGAGGGTGGCGGGGGGGAACCCGACGACGCTGCCCGGGCCGAAGGAGCCGAAGCGCTCCGCGGCGCGGGTGCCGGGGGCGATGGCCCCCGTCCGGCGCAGCGCGGCCCACCCCCGCTGGATCGCCTCGTTGGCGACGCGTCGCGTGAGCTGCTGGAGGCGGGACTCGGACATCGGCGGCAGCGTAGGACTCGCAGCCGCCGGTCGGTCGATCGCGCCCGGCCCGCCGCCGGGCCTGGGTAGCGTCCCGAGGATGGCCGATGACCACGAGACGCCCACGATCGAACAGATCCTCGACGTCCTCTCCGAGGGGCCCCTCTCGGTCGAGGCCCTCTCGGCGCGCCTCGAGGGTGGTCCCGCTGTCGACGTGGACGCGCTCGACGATCTCCTGGTCGACCCCCGCATCGTGGCCCTGGCCGACGGACGGGTCGCCGGCGGGGTCGCGCTGTGCCGGGGATGGACGGCGAGGCACCGACTCAGCGGCGACGAGGCCACCGGTCGCCACGTGCGCCTCGACGACGACACCATCGCCCTGTTCGCCTGCGCCCCGGGCCCCATGGTCGTCAGCGTGGGCGAGGCGCTCGTCGTCCCTCGCTCACCCCTCGACGAGACGGGCGAGGAGGACTTCAGCGTCCCCCCCGTCATCGACCTGCCCGAGGGCTGGCACCCGGCGCTGGCCGCGGGCGACGTGGTGGGCCTGGCGATCGACGACGACGGCCGTCTGGTGCTCGAGGTCGACGGCTTCGACGTCGCCGCGCCCGGTGAGGACGGTGGGGCAGCGGCGGTGGTCGCCGCCCTGGTCGCCGCCGGGGAGGCTCACGGCTACCAGCTGCGCGTCGTGGAGGACTCCGCCGGGAGCTCCGACGGCGCGGTCGGAGCGGCCGGCGGTTGGGTCGCCGAGGCGGTGCGGGCGGTGACCGAGGCGCTCGCCCGTGACGCAGCGGTGGTGAGGGCTCTGCGCCGGCCGCTGACCGAGGTCTACGCCGAGGCCGACATGGCCTTCGGGGCGGGCCTGGTGGCGGCGCCGGGGGTGGCCGACCACCAGCTGCGGTTGTTCCAGGTCGGCTACGACATCCTCGGCGGAGCCACCATGGACCCTGACCGGGCGGAGGTGGCCGAGGCCCTCGGCATGGCCTGGTTGCTGCTGCTCGGCGCCGGCCTCGACGAGATCCCCGACGACCTGCGCGTCCGGGCCGTGGCTGCGGGGTTGAGCGATCCCGTCGTGGCCGAGGCCGTGGCCGACCACCTCCGCGTCGTCCCCGAGGACGTGGTCGCCGACGGCATGGTCGAGCGCCTCGCCGAGGTGGTGGCGGCTGCGCCGGGTGCGCCGGGGCCGGCCTTCGTGCTCACCGAAGCCGCGGTGATCACCGGCTCCGCCCCCCAGGTGCTCGCGGTGCTCGGGGACGCCCTGGCCGCGGCCGACCCCGACGAGTGGGAGGCCGCGTTCGAGGCCCTGGGTCACCTGCGCGCCGTGGCCGGCGACATCGACGGCGCGGTCCGGGTGTTCCGGGCGCTGGACGACCCCGACGCCGTCACGTTCCTGCAGCGCTGGCGGGCCGACGTCCCCGCCGGCGTCGGCCGCAACGACCGGTGCCCCTGCGGGTCGGGACGCAAGTACAAGCAGTGCTGCCTGGTCACGCCTCGGCCCATGGCACTCGAGGCCCGCGTGGCGCTGCTGTGGTGGAAGGCCCAGACCTGGTGCCTAAAGAACCACTTCGAGACTATGCCGTGGGGCGACGACGTGGACGGACCCGACGGCGAACCCCTCATGTTCCTGGCCGCCGACTGCCACCTGGTCGAGGACAGCGCCCTGGCCGGCTTCAGCGTCGAGCTGGGACCGCTCCTCCCCGACGACGAGGCGGCGCTGGTCGAGACCTGGCTCGAGCGCCCCCGCCGGCTCTGGGAGGTCGGCCCGGTCGACGACGATCACCTCGAGCTGCGTGACCTCACCGGTCCCGGTGCGGTGACGACCGTGGAGCCCCTGTCCGACTCCCGTCTCGGCGTCGGTGAGGTCGTCCTCGCCACCGTTGTGCCGACGGGCGGCCCGCACGAGGCCCTCGCCGGCAAGGTCGTGCCGATCCCTGCCTCCCAGCGCGAGGCGGGTCTGGCGCTGCTCGCAGATCACCCCGACGGCCAGACGCTCTTCGACTGGGTGCTCGCCGTCGCCGACGGCGCCCCCTGACCCAGCTCTGACCCAAGTCCGCGCCACGGGGACTTGAGCCCGAAGTCCGACGGTGGCCCGACCATCGGGCCATCGGGCCACGGAAGGGTCGCCGCCGGCCGCGGCGACGGCCGGGCGC
>NZ_DATLXO010000066.1:0-29622 GCF_035575815.1 Iamia sp. | reverse complement strand
GATCCGGTTCCGGCCCTCGCTGCGCCACCCCGCGGTGCGGACCGCGGCCGGCCTCTCGGGCTGGACGCTGGGCTACGTGATCGCCAACCAGGTGGCGGCCCAGACGGTGCTGGTGCTGGCGGTGTCCGACGCCGGCGCGGTTCGCAGCTACCAGGTGGCGTTCATCTTCTTCCAGCTCCCGCACGGCCTGCTCGCGGTGTCGCTGATGACGACCTTCCAGCCCGACCTGGCCCGCGCGTACGTCCAGAAGGCGTGGCCGACGTTCCACGCCCGGATGCTCCAGGGCCTGCGCCTGCTCGTCACCGTGATGGTGCCGGCCGCGGTCGGCTACCTCACCCTGGCGGTGCTCGTCGTCCGCCTCGGGCCCGACGCCACGCTGCTCCAACCCGACGGCGCGCTCGAGGAGGCCGTTCCCGTGGCCCGGGCCCTGGCCGGCTTCGCCCCGGGGCTGCTCGGCTTCTCGGTGTACCTGTTCGTGCTGCGGGGCTTCTACGCCCTGCAGGACACCCGGCGACCGTTCTGGATCAACGGGGCCGAGAACCTGATCAACATCGTCGTCGCCGTCGCCCTGTCGGTGCCCTTCGGGCTCATCGGTCTCACCTCGGCCTACTCCACCGCCTACCTGGTGGGCTCGGTGATCGCCCTGGCGATGCTGCTGCGCCGACTGCCCGCCGGGTTCGACCTGCGGGGCTTCCTCACCACCCTGGGCCGGTGCCTGGGCGCCGCCGGCCTGATGGCCGCGACGGTCGTCGCCGTGGTGGTGGGGGCCACCTCGATCGATCCCGACGCCCTCGTGGTCGGCGTGGGGGTGGCGGTGCCCATCGGTGGCCTGGTCTACGTCGCCGCCGCCGTGGTGCTCGGGGTGGTGCGCGACGCCGGGCTGGCCGGGCGCCTCCCGGCTCGCCTCGGCGGCCGTCGGCACGCCTGAGTGCCCCCTGCCAGCGGCCCTGCGGGCGTGGCGCTCGACGGGGCGCGACCGATCGGTATGCTCGATCCCATGATCAAGCTGATGCGTCGCTTCTGGAAGTACCTCACCGCCAGCGGCAACGTCAAGTTCAACGAGAAGGCGGACCCGAAGATCCAATTGGAGCAGGCGATCTCCGAGGCCCAGCAGAACCACCGCACGCTCACCGAGCAGGCCGCCAACGTCATCGCCCAGCAGAAGCAGACCGAGCTGCGGCTGAACCGCTCGATGGAGCAGCTCGAACGGCTCAACGGCAATGCTCGCCAGGCGATCCTCATGGCCGAGGAGGCCTCCAAGGCGGGCGACACCACCAAGGCCGAGGAGTACACCCGAGCCGCGGAGACCATTGCCAACCAGCTCATCACCGTCGAGGCCGAGGTCGAGGAGCTGCGCTCCATGGCGCTGACCTCCACCCAGGCGTCGGACCAGGCCAAGGCCGCGGTGTCCCAGAACGGCATGCTCCTGCAGCGCAAGCTGGCCGAGAAGCAGCAGCTCCTGAGCCAGCTCGAGCAGGCCAAGATGCAGGAGCAGATGAACACGGCCATGACATCGCTGTCGGCCACCGTCGGCGACGACGTGCCCACCCTCAACGAGGTGCGGGACAAGATCGAGCAGCGCTACGCCAAGGCCAAGGGGATGTCGGAGCTCCAGGGGACCTCGGTCGAGGGTCGGATGCTCGAGGTCGAGCAGGCGTCGCAGAACACCCAGGCCCAGGCCCGCCTCTCCCAGCTGAAGGCCGAGCTCGGCCTCGGCGCGTCCGACACCGCGTCCACCTCCGCCGCGCCCACCCCCTCCGAGCTCACCGGCGAGGCCGCTCCCTCCCCCGAACCCGCCACCGAGCCGGCCCCCACCAGCCAGCCCCCGCCCGGCACCTCCTGAACCATCAACCCGATCGGCGCTCGGCCTCGCCCTCCCGTTCTGTGTCCAGGTTCAGCCCCTCAGCCGAAGTTGGCACCGAGAAGGGAACACGCCGGGAGGTCAGCGGGGGAGGACGACGAGGTCGTCGCGGTGGATGACCTCGTGGCGGGTGCCCTCGGGGAGGTTCGCGGTGCGCACGCCGGCGACGCCCCGGAGGGCCTCGACCCCGTAGCTGACGATGCCCTTGGCGAAGACCGCGCCGGCGTCATCGGCGACCTCGACCGCGGCGCCGGGGCCGAAGCGACCCTCGGCCCCGACCACCCCGGCGGGCAGCAGCGACCGTCCGTCGGCCTCCAGGGCTCGGCGCGCCCCGCCGTCGACCACGACGGTGCCCGACGAGCCGATGGCGAAGGCGATCCAGAGCTTGCGGGCCGAGAGCGTGCGCGACCGGGGGCGCACGACGGTGCCCACGCCCGGGACGTCGGCCAGCGCGTCGGCCACGATGCCGGGCCGATCGGCGGCGGCGATCACGGTGCGGACGCCGGACCAGGCCGCGATCTTGGCCGCCGCCAGCTTGGTGGCCATGCCGCCGCTGCCCCGCGCCGTCCCGGCCCCGCCGGCGAGGGCCTCCATGTCGTGGTCGACCTCGAGGATCTCCTCGATGAGCGAGGCCGAGGAGTCGAGGCGCGGGTCGGCGGTGAGCACCCCGGCGATGTCGGTGAGCAGCACGAGGGCCTCGGCCCCGACCAGGTGGGCGACGAGGGCGGCGATGCGGTCGTTGTCGCCGAAGCGGATCTCGTCATCGGCGATGGCGTCGTTCTCATTGACGATGGGCACCACGCCGAGCTCCAGCATGCGCCCGAGGGTGGCCCGGGCGTGGAGGTACTGGTCGCGCACGGCGAAGTCGAGCGGGGCGAGCAGCACCTGACCGCCGATGAGGTCATGCGCCGCGAGGTGGCGGTCCCACACCCCCATGAGCCGGCTCTGGCCGACGGCGGACACCGCCTGGAGCGTCACCGGGTCGCGGGGCCGGGCCCCGGCGAGGCCCAGCACCGGCAGCCCGGCGGCGATGGCCCCGGACGTCACCGCCACCACGAGGTGTCCGCCCGCTCGGGCCGCGGCGATCTCGGTGCAGACCTTGGCCACCGCGGCCTCGTCGATGGCGCCCCGCTCGTCGGTGAGCGACGACGAGCCGACCTTCACCACCACCCGACGCCCCGGACTCCTGGCCCCGGTCGCGACGCCTGTCCCCGAGGTGGGTCCCGGCGCCGTGAGGCTTGCGCCGAGCGGTGAGCCCACGCCCGAGGTGAGCCCAAGGTCGTCCTCGGCGCCCTCGGCGTCGGCGGGATCGGTCACCGAGTCAGGGCGGGCGGTAGATCTGTCGTCGGCGCCGGTCGGGTCGGTCACGGGGTCAGCCGGAATGGCCGTCGGGCACGTAGACGAACGTGAACCCGCCGATGCGGACCTCGTCGCCCTCCCGGGCGCCCGCCTTGACCAGGGCCCCGGGCACGCCGAGGCGCTCGAGGCGCTCGCGGACGTAGGCCTGGGCGTCGGGTGTGGTGACGTCGGAGAGGGCCACGGAGCGCTCGGCGGCGCGACCGACGATGCGCAGCGCCCCGTCGTCGTCGCGCACGACGCTGATGCCGCTCGGGGCGGGTCGGTGGACGACGAAGCCCTCCGCGGTCGCTTCGGCCTCCCGGGCGCCGCCGACGAGGTGGGCCAGGCGACCGACGAGCGGAGGCAGCCCGGCGCCGGTGACCGACGAGATGAGGTGCGTGGGCCCGGTCGGATCGGCGCCGACGGCCGCGTCATCCGCGGCATCGGCGCGCACCGAGGCGGGCTCATCGGGCGGGTCGTCGGCCACGTCGAGCTTCGAACCCACCACCACCCGGGGCCGCTGGAGCAGCTCGGGTCGGTAGGCGCCCAGCTCGGCGAGGAGGATCCGCTCCTGTTCCTCGGGCGGGTGGGGCGCCAGGGGCGAGAGGTCGACCAGCACGCAGAGCACCCGGGCCCGCTCGATGTGGCGGAGGAACTGGTGGCCGAGGCCCCGCCCTTCGCTGGCGCCCTCGATGAGGCCGGGGATGTCGGCCACGACGATCTCGGTGCCCTCGTCGATGCGCACGACCCCGAGGTTCGGCTCGAGGGTCGTGAACGGGTAGTCGGCGATGCGGGGTTTGGCCGCCGAGACGCGGGAGATCAGGGTGCTCTTGCCCACGTTGGGGAAGCCCACCAGGGCCACGTCGGCCATGAGCTTGAGCTCGAGGGTCAGCCACTGCTGCTCGCCCGGCTCGCCCTGCTCGGCGAAGGACGGGGCCCGGCGCCGGTTGGAGAGGAACCGAGCGTTGCCGCGGCCGCCCTGCCCGCCGCGGGCCGCCTGCCAGCGGTCGCCCGAGCTCACCAGGTCGGCGATCACGTCGCCGTGGGGGCCGCGCACCACCGTCCCGGGGGGCACGTGGACCACGAGATCGACGCCGGAGCGACCGTGGCGCTTCTTGCCCTGGCCGTGCAGCCCGGAGGTCGCCCGCCGGTGCGGGTGGTCGCGGAACGCGAGCAGCGAGGCCACGTTGTGATCCGCGACGAGCCACACCGATCCGCCGGTGCCGCCGTCGCCGCCGTCGGGGCCGCCGAGGGGCACGTGGGCCTCGCGCCGCACCGACACCGCACCGGCCCCGCCGTCGCCGCCCCGCACGTTCAGCTGCGCTTCGTCGACGAACCCGGACATCCTCACGAGCCTACGAGCCGCGACCCGAGCGCTGGCTGACGGACCGCCACCGACGAAGGATGCGCCCCGGTGTTGCACCCCCTCCGTAGGGTGGAGAACATGGAGGAGAAGGAGGTCGCCGTCGCCCACGCCCCCGTCGTGGTCGGCCCGCCCGGGATCGACCTCGTCGAGCGACGTGCTCGCGAGCAGCACGGGGCGGCGGCCGCCGCACCCGGGGCCACCCGCTCGGTCGGCGCCGGCACTCGCGCCGTGCCCGAGGAGCCCGATCGTCTCCGCACCTGCTTCGAGCGCGATCTCGACCGCATCCACCACAGCAAGGTCTTCCGCCGCCTGGCCGGCAAGTGCCAGGTGTTCATCTCCCCCGACGACGACCACCTGCGCACCCGCCTCACCCATGCCATCGAGGTCTGCCAGGTGGCGGTCAGCATCTCCCGGCCCGTCGGTCTCAACGTCGCCCTCACCGCCGCCGCGGCCACGGGCCACGACTGCGGCCACGGGCCGGCCGGCCACGCGTCGGAGGGGGCGCTGTCGCCCTTCGTCGAGGGCGGCTACCACCACGCCGCCTACGGCGCCGACGTCGTGCTCGCCCCTCTCAACCTCTGCGCCGAGACCCTCGACGCGGTGCGGAACCACTCGTGGAACCGCCCGGCGCCCGCCACCCCCGAGGGCGAGGTCGTGGCCTGGGCCGACCGCATCGCCTACGTCTGCCACGACTTCGAGGATGCCGCCGCCGCCGGCATCGTGGACCCGACCGACCTGCCTGCGTCGGTGGCCGACGTCATCGGTCGCGACCGGCGCACCCAGCTCCACCGCCTCATCGTGGCCATGGTGGAGACCATCGCCGAGACCGGCACCGTCGCCCTGCGCTCGACCGAGGCCGAGGCGCTGGCCGCCTTCCGGGCCTTCAACTACGAGCGCATCTACCTGCGGCCCGAGGCCGTCGACCAGGCCGACCGGGCCGCCCGCCTGATCGGCGCCCTCACCGGCTTCTTCCTCGAGCACCCGGCGGCCATGGGCGCCGACGGCCAGGGCCTGGCGCCGGGGGCGCCCGAGGCCACCGCCGCCGCCGTGCGCTGGGTGAGCGGCATGACCGACCGCTACGCCATCGCCGCGGCCCGCGACCACCTCGGCTTCGTCGATGCCGCCCTGCCCCGAAGCGCCTGATCAGGTCTCGCAGAGAAGCCCTCACATGCGCGCGTGAGCGGTCGTTCAGGGGACGGTGGCAGGTAGCAGGGCAGAGCACCGCGCAGCGCGGGTCCAGGGCTCAGGGCGAGAGACCGCTCCGCGCGCGCCAACGCCCCGGCGACGTGTTCGCCACCACCGTCCCCCGGTCGCAGCGGCGGGGCGGCGGACCCGGCGGGAGCGGGGCGCCGCCCTCGTCGAGCTGGCCTTCACCGGCCTGATGCTCTCGATGATCATCTTCACCACCATCGACTAGGGGCGGGTCGCCCAGTACCAGAACCGCATGTCGAACGCCGTTCGCGAAGGCGCGGCGATCGCCCAGCTGTACCCCGGCTTCGTCGAGTCCGGCTGCGTGACAATGGGAACGGGTTCGACCATCAGATCAGGGATCAGGTCGTGGGTGCGACCCCTTGCCCGCCGGCAGGGCCGTTCGACGGCTGCGACATGCTGATCCCGATCGCCGATGATGGTGAGGGGAACGGCAACAACATCCAGATGCACGCAGTCGCTTGGGCCGTGTTCCACATCACCGGCAACGGGCGCGGCAACCCCAAGTACTACGGCGAGTTCGTCAGCGACGCGCCCTACGTCACCAGCGGGGGCACCAGCGACGGCACCCCGACCGAAGGCACCCCGCGGGTCATCCGGCTCATCGACTGACCCCGCCACGGTCCTGCGACTGCCGCGCCGGGTACCCTCCCGCACCGTGAGCTCGGCTGCACCAGAGCCCCGTACCCGTCAGCCCGGGGCCGACCTCCGTCTGCTCGTGCCGTTGCGGCCCCAGGGCCCCATCGAGGTCATCGACCGGGCCACCCACCTGCTGCGCACCCGGGCCGCCGACTTCCTCACCATCAGCCTGGGCGTGCAGATCCCCATCTGGCTGATCCTGGCCCTGGTGCTGCGCGACGAGTGGGCCGGAGGGGTCAACGACAACATCGCCTGGTTCTGGCTCGCCCTCTTCCCCCACCCGGTGACCCTGGGGCTCCTGCTCGACCGGGCCGGCGATGCCAGCACCTTCGGCATCTTGTTGTCACGGGCCCTCCCCTCGTTCGGGTTGGCGGTGGTGGGCGGCGCCTGCGGGGTGCTCGTCCATGACTGGTCGCTCGGCCGGGCGACGCGAGGCGGCGAGGCGCTGCTGCGGGTGGCCCGCCGCCTCCACGTGCTGCTCGCCATGTGGGCGATCATCCACGTCCTCCAGCTGGTCACGTGCATCGGCGTGGCCCTCGGGCCCCTCGTGTTCGGCATCGCCGCGCCGCTGTGGGGAATGGAGGGCCTCGGCGCCTGGAGCGGCGTCGTGCGCTCGTGGCGACTGTCGTTCCGGCGGTTCTGGCCGCTGCTGCTCTCGATCCCGATCGCCACCCTGGTCTCGGGGCTCACCGGCGGCCTGCTCGGCGCCATCGGGGTCCCGATCCTCATCAGCCTGACCGGCGGGTGGGTCGACGCCGGGGGCACCGCGGCCACCGCCCTGGCCGGGGCCCTGCCCCACCTCGTGCTCGATCCGCTGCTGGCGACGGCGATGGCCCTGATCGCCCTCGACCTCAAGGTCCAGGCCGAGGGCTACGACCTCGAGGTCGAGCTGGCCGAGGCCGAGCAGTCGGCGCGCGTCGATGGCTGAGCCGATCGCCCGGCAGGCCCCCGACGGGCCCCAGCTGCCGAACGACCCCGACGTCGATCCCGACCGGATCCGCCGGCGAGCCGACGAGATCCTCGAGGGCAACGAGTACCAGGCCCCCGAGGAGCGCGACACCACGCTGCTCGACCGGATCCGCGACTGGGTGGACGACCTCTCCCCCGATCTCTCCGGTCCGGCCGGGAGCGGCGCCGCCGATCTGCTGTCGTTCGTCGTCGTCGGCCTGGTGCTGGTCGCGGCGATCGGCGGCACGGTCTGGATCGTGGCCACGTCGCGACGACGGCGGGCCGCCCCCGACGATGACCGCGACACCGAGGTGGAGCTGACGCCGATCCGGACCGCCACCGAGTGGGAGGACGAGGCGGTGCGCTGCGAGCGCGAGGGTGACCACCGGGGCGCGGTGCGGGCCCGCTTCCGGTCTCTCACCACCTCGCTCGCCGCCCGACACCTGGTGGCCGACACGCCGGGGCGCACCGCGGGCGAGCTCCGGGGCGACGTGGCCGAGCGGGCCCCCGCACTGGTGGCGCCCTTCGAACCGGCGGCGGAGCTCTTCGAGCGGGTGTGGTTCGGGGCTGCGCCGGCCGGACCCGAGCAGTCCCGCGCCGCGCGCGACCTCGCCGAGCGGGCGCTGGCCGCCGCACCCCGGTCGCCGGTGGCCACCGCCTCCGCCTCCGCCTCCGCCGCCGCCGCCGGATCGGAGCCGACGTGACCCGCCGGCGCGGACTGCTCGCCGGGGCGGCCGTCTTGGTGGCCCTCGTGGTCATCCTGGCACTGTCGGACCCCACCGAAGACCGCTACTCGCGGCCCCCGCTGGATCCTCGCGGCACCGGTCCCGACGGCACCGCGGCGCTCGTCGAGCTGCTCCAGGCCGAGGGGTCAACGGTGCGCCTGGGCGGGTTGGCCTCGGACGCCGACGACGTCGTCGTCCAGCTCGCCGACCGGCTCGGGGGTGAGCCCGCCGCCGACCTGCGGGCGTGGGTCCGTGCCGGGGGCACCCTGGTCGTCGCCGACCCCGATGGCGCCCTGGCCCCGCCCACCGTCCGCGGCTTCTCCGTCGATGTCGACGAGCCCACCGACTGCGAGCTGACCGCCCTGGCGGAGCTCGATGCCCTCGACCCCGGCCTTCCGGCCGTGTTCGACACCGAGCCGGAATCGTCGTCGTGCTTCGTCGGGCCGACCGAGGACGGCCGGGGCGCCGCCGCGGTCGACGTCCGCACCCTCGGCTCGGGCCTCGTGGTCGCCGTCTCCTCGACCCTCCCGCTCACCAACGAGGCCCTGGGCCGGGGCGACAACGCCGTGCTCGCCGCGGCCCTGGTGGCTCCCGGCGAGGGCCGGCGGGTGCGGGTGCTCGACCCCAACCGCTTCATCGGCGACGCCGGCGAGGTGGGCGACGGCACCGTGCGGGGCGCGCTCCCCCGGCGCGGTTCGGAGGCCCTGTCCCAGCTCCTCGTGGCCTTCGTCGCCTGGGCCCTCATCTCCGGGCGACGCCTGGGCCAGCCCGTGACCGAGGAGCTCCCCGTCCCCCTCCCCGCCTCGGACCTCGTGCTGGCCTCGGGTCGGCTCCTCGACCGCAACGGTGACGTCAGCGACGCGGCCGAGCGCCTGCGCCGGCGGGCGCGACGGGACATGGGTGTGTCCATCGGGCTCGGACCGGATCCGGCTCCCGTCGAGCTGGCCGACGCACTCCGGGGCCGGGCCGGGATCGATGCCGACCTGGTGCACCGCGCCCTGCTCGCCCCCGTGGTCGACGAGGCCGCCCTCGTCGCCACCTCCTCCCACCTCGACCGCCTCCGAAGGGACCTCTACCAGTGACGAACGGCCACGACCCGTCTCTGCCCCCGCCCCCCGGCGCCCCGGCGTCCGGTGCCCCGGGCGCTCCTCATCCCCCGTCCGGAGGACCACCTCCACCCCCCGCCCCGCCTCCGCGCGCGTCCGGTCCCGGCACGAGCGCGCCCCCCGGCGTCGGGGGCCCCGGGCCGAGCGGCGGCGCGACCGACGGGCGTGAGGTCGTCCGGGCGGTGCGGGCCGAGGTCTCCAAGGTCGTCGTCGGCCAGGACCCGGTGCTGGCCTGCCTGCTCGCCGCCCTGCTGGTGCGGGGCCACGTCCTGCTCGAGGGCGTGCCCGGCGTGGCCAAGACCCTGCTGGTCAAGACGCTCGCCGCCACCCTCGACCTCGAGATGAAGCGCATCCAGTTCACCCCGGACCTGCTGCCATCGGACGTGACGGGCCAGCTCGTGCTCCAGGGCGGCACCGACTTCACGTTCCGGCCCGGCCCGATCTTCACGAACCTGTGCCTGGCCGACGAGATCAACCGCACCCCGCCCAAGGCCCAGGCCGCACTGCTCGAGGCCATGGAGGAGCGCCAGGTGTCCGTCGGCGGCGAGACGCGCCCCCTGCCCGAGCCCTTCGTGGTCGTCGCCACCCAGAACCCGGTGGAGTACGAGGGCACCTACCCCCTGCCCGAGGCCCAGCTCGACCGCTTCTTGTTCAAGGTCGTCGTGCCCTACCCCTCGGCCGACGCCGAGCTCGCCATCCTGGGCCGCCACAACCAGGGCATGGACGTCCACGACCCGTTCGCCGCCGGCATCCGCCGGGTGGCGGGCCGCGCCGACATCGAACAGGCCCGCGTGGCGGTCCGGGGCATCCGGGTCGACGACGTGGTCCTGCGCTACCTCGTCGCTCTCACCCGGGCCACCCGCGACGCCCCGTCGGTGTCGCTCGGCGTGTCGCCCCGCGGCGCCGCCGCCCTGCTGCACGCCACCAAGGCCTGGGCCTGGCTCTCGGGGCGCGACTTCGTCACCCCTGACGACGTGAAGGCGGTGGCCCGCCCCGCCATGCGCCACCGGCTCGGGATCCGCGCCGAGGCCGCGCTGGAGGGACTGACGCCCGACAGGGTCATCGAAGGCATCCTCGCCACCGTGCCCAGCCCCCGCTAGTGCCCGCTCGACGGAGCGGCCCCGCTCCCGTTCCCGGCGGCGCGCCCGCTCGACGGAACGGTCGCCTTCCCGTTGCCGGTCAAGCGCCGGCTCGATCTGCGCTCGGACAGCGACCCTGATGCCCGCCGGCACCCGCCGCCTGGCGCTGTGCGTGCTGGCCCTCGCGGCGCTGCGCCTGGCCCTGCCCGACGAGTTGGCGTACCCGTGGTGGCTGCCCAACGTGGTGCTGTTCGCCGTCGCCGCCCTCGACGTCGCCCTGGCGCCCCCACCCCGTCACCTCCAGGTCGGGCGCGACCTCCCCGACCAGGTCGCCCTGGGCGCCACCGCCCGCGCCGCGCTCATCGTGCGCAACCCGTCGGGCCGTCGCGTGCGCCTGGCCGTCGCCGACGAGCTGGCCCCCTCGCTGCGCGCCGACGCCCGACGCTGGGCGGTGACCGTCCCGCCCCGCAGCGAGGCGCGCGTCGACACCCGCATCCGCCCCGGGCGCCGGGGCCGCTTCTCGCCCACCCGGGTCACCCTGCGCACCATCGGGCCCCTCGGGCTGGCGGCGCGCCAGGCCACCGTCGACGCGCCCGGCGAGCTCAAGGTGGTCCCCGCCTTCCCCAGCCGGGCCGACGCCGAGCTGCGCCTCGCTCGGGCCCGCCGCCTCGAGCTGGGCATCCGCACCGTGCGCCTCCCCGGCACCGGCACCGACTTCGACCAGCTGCGCGAGTACACGCCCGACGACGACTTCCGCCGCATCGACTGGGCCGCCACCGCCCGCTCCGGCCAGCCCGTGGTGCGCACCTACCGGGCCGAGCGCAACCAGACGATCATGGTGCTGCTCGACGTCGGCCGGACCACGGCGGGCCGGGTCGCGGATGTCCCCCGCCTCGAGCACCTCCTCGACGCCACCTTCGCCCTGATCACGGTGGCGACGGGCCTGGAGGACAGCGTCGGCGTCGTCGCCTACGACGACCGCGTGCGGGCCTCGTTGCCCCCGTCGCACCGCCCTGACCAGCTGGCCCGGGTCGTGGAGGCCACCTACGAGCTCGAGCCCGCCCTGGTCGAGACCGACCACCGTCGGGCCCTGGCCCACGCCGTCGCCCGGTACCGGCGCCGCAGCACGGTGGTCATCGTCACCGACCTCACCGAGGCCACCGTGACCCAGACCCTGGTCCCGGCCCTGCCCCTGGTGCTCCGCGACGCGTCGGTCGTGGTCGTTGCGGTGGCCGACCCCGAGGTCACCGGCTGGGCCGACGCGCCGGCCGACGACGACGAGGACGCCTACCGGCGCGCCGCGGCCACCTCGGCCCTCGAGGAGCGGGCCCGGCTCGCGGCGCGCCTCCGGGGCCTGGGCGTCACCGTGGTCGACGCCCCGCCCCGGCTCCTGCCCGCCCGCCTGGTCGACACCTACCTCAGCGCCCGCTGACCCACACCGAGCTCGTTCTCGCCACCATGCTGGGCGCCTCGGCCGCTACCAGGGTGGCCGTTTCCGGTTGCCCCTCTACCGAGCTCGTTCTCGCCACCATGCTGGGCGCCTCGGCCGCACCAGGGTGGCCGTTTCGGGTTGCCCTCGCCGATTCGGGTCAGTAGGCGGACTCGGTGGCGCCGCCGGCCAGGGCGGCGGGGACCTCGACGGGACGGGCCGGGCCGGTGGGCGGGGCGAGGGGATCGATCGGCGCCCACGTCGGGCGCAGCTCCTCGAGGGCGCCGGTCCAGCCCTCGGCGACGGCCCGGCGGCCCCGGCCGAGGATCCAGGCCAGGTAGGCGAGCCAGGCCACCACGCCGACGGTGATCTTGAGCGCCGCGGGCAGCGCCGGCGAGCCGGTCACGAACCCCTCGATGAGCCCGGCGGCGAGGAAGGCGAGGGCCGTGCCCAACACGATGGTGACGCTGCGGCGGCCCTCGTCGCCCAGCGCCTCGGGTCGGGACCGGTCCCCGGGCGCGAAGAGGGTCCAGCCCACGCGCAGCCCCGCCGCCCCGGCGACGGTGATGGCGGTGAGCTCCAGGAGCCCGTGGGGCAGGACGTAGACGACGAACACCGACCAGAACTCGTCGCGCTGCAGGAACAGCCCGGCGACCACCCCCAGTGCCGCACCGTTCTCGAAGAGGATCAGCGCCCCGGGGATCACGGCCAGGGCGCCCAGCCCGTAGGCCAGCACCGAGACCTGCAGGTTGTTGGTCGTGACCCGGCTGAAGAAGACCACCGAGGGGTTCTCGGAGTAGTAGTCGACGAAGTCCTCCTCGGCGTAGATGTCCTGGTAGCTCTCGGGGATCACCAGGTCGAGGCGGTCGGGGGCCCGCCAGAACACCAGGGCCAACACGATCCCGGTGCCCCAGAACAGCGCCGTGGCCCACACCAGCTGGCGACGGCACGTCCACACCGCAGCGGGAAAGGTGGAGCCGAGGAAACGTCGGAGGGTCGCCAGGCGGGCGACCCTCGCCCCGTGCACCGCGGCGTGGCTCGCCGCCACCACCGTCGACAGGCGGCGGATCAGGGCCGGGTCCCGGTAGGTGGTCCGGGCCTGGGAGAGGTGCAGGGTGACGTCCTGGTACCGGAGGAGCAGCTCATCGATCTCGGCCCCGCTCAGGTCGCGCCGGCGCCCCGCTCGGCGGGCCAGCTCCGCCGTGCGCTGCCACACCGGGTCGTTGAGGGCGATGAAGCGATCGACGTCCATCCGGGCGGTACCGTACCGGTCGCCCGGCCCTCCGGCCGCGCCCGCTCCCACGTCGAGGACCCCATGGCCCCCTCGGGCTCCCGCATCGTCACACCGGAGGCGGTCGAGCTCGACCTCGATGCCGCCGGGCTGGCCAGCCGCTTCCTGGCCGCCCTGCTCGACCTCCTGGTCATGCTGATCATCCTCTACGCCGTGCTCGGCGTCGGCGGGGTGCTGGCCCAGGTCAGCTCGTCGACCGGGGACGACACCGGCGGCATCCTGGCCGCGGTGATCGTGTTGTTCGGCACCTTCGCGGTGCTGCTGCTGTGGCCCACGGCGTGGGAGGTGGCCACCAAGGGCCGCTCGATCGGGAAGCTGGCGCTGGGCCTGCGGGTGGTCACCATCGAGGGCGCCCCCATCCGCCTGCGCCACGCGCTCGTCCGCGGGCTCACCGGCCTGGTCGAGATCCTCTTCACCCTCGGCGTCGTGGCCGTCGTCGTGGCCCTCGGGAGCCGCCGCTTCCGACGCCTCGGCGATCACCTGGCGGGAACCGTCGTGATCCGCGAGCGCGGCGCCGGCGCGGATCGAGCCACCCCCCGCCGCTTCATCCCCTACCCGGGGTGGGAGGCGTGGTCGGCCCGCCTCGACGCCACCCGGCTGACGGCCGACGACTACCGGCTGGTGCGCACGTTCCTCCTGCGCTCCTCGTCGCTCCCGCTCGAGGTGCGGAGCCGCCTGGGCCTCTTGATCCTGACCCGGGTGCTGCGCCAGGCGGGCATCGATCCGCACGTGGCCGCAACGCTCGGGGCGTGGTCGGTCGAGGCCCCGCTGGTGGCCGTGGCCGCGGCCTACCAACGCCGCTTCGACCCCGTGGCGCCCGTCTGAGGCCCCGCAGGAGCCCGGGGTTCAGTCCCCGTCGGGGATGATGTCGACCAGCTTGCGACCGCGGCGACGCCCGAAGCGGACCCGCCCGGTGGCCGTGGCGAACAGGGTGTCGTCGCCGCCCCGACCGACGTTGTCGCCGGGGTGGAAGCGGGTTCCGCGCTGGCGAACGATGATCGACCCGGACGGCACGAGCGTGCCATCGTAGGCCTTCACACCGAGGCGCTGGCTCTGGGAGTCGCGGCCGTTCCGGGTGGAACCGCCGCCCTTCGTCTTCGACATGTCGGGTCAGCCCTTCTTGATGCCGGTGATCTCCACCGTGGAGTAGTGCTGGCGGTGGCCCCAACGCTTGCGCTGGTTGCTCTTGTTCTTGTACGTGAAGCCGGTGACCTTGGGGCCCTTGGCCTCGCCCACGACCCTGGCCGTGACTGTGGCCTGGTTCAGGGCGTCGGGCGCGGTGACCAGGCTGTCACCGTCGAGCAGGAGCACGGGCACCAGCTCGACCTCGGTGTCGACCGGACCCAGGATCTCGACGTCGAGGCGCTGACCCTCGGTCACGCGGTACTGCTTGCCGCCGGTCTTGATGACTGCATCCATTTGCTCGTCTGCTCGTCTCGGCTCGATCGGTCATCGGTCAACCGGCCCGGGGGCCGACAGGCGAGCGTACTCGGCGGTCGTCGGAGCGCCCAACCCGTCGCGACCCTCCCGACGACTCACTCGCTGGGGATCAGGGCGGGGTCGAACACCACGCCGCGCCCCGCACAGGTGGGACAGCCTTCAGCGAAGGACTCGAGGAGCCCCTCGCCGATGCGCTTGCGGGTCATCTCGACCAGCCCCAGCTCGGAGATGTCGAAGACCTGGGTCCGGGTCTTGTCACGGGCCAAGGCGTCGCGGAAGCAGGTGATGACCGCGTTGCGGTTCTTGGCGACCTCCATGTCGACGAAGTCGATGACGATGATGCCGCCGATGTCGCGCAGCCGGAGCTGGCGGGCGACCTCCTCGGCGGCCTCGAGGTTGTTGGAGTAGACGGTCTGCTCCAGGCTCGACTTGCCCACGTTCTTGCCCGTGTTGACGTCGATGACGGTAAGCGCCTCGGTGTGCTCGATGATGAGCGAGCCGCCCGACGGCAGCCACACCTTGCGGTCAAGTGCCTTGTGGATCTGCTCGTGGATGTGGTGCTTCTCGTACAGCGGCAGGGTCTCGACCGCCGGTTTGTAGAGCTCGACGCGCTCGGCCAGCGCCGGATCGATGCTGCGGACGTAGTCGAGGACCTCTTCGTAGAGGGCCCGATCGTCGATGACGACCTTGCGGTACTCCTTGGTGAACTCCTCGCGGATGGCCCGCACGGCCATGTCCGGCTCGCGGTAGAGCAGCGTGGCGCCCTGGTTCTTCGACTTCTGCGCCAGCTGCTCGATGCGGCGCCAGCGGTCGGCCAGGAGGGCCACGTCGCGCTCGATCTCCTCGGCGGTGACGCCCTCGGCGGCGGTGCGGACGATGAGGCCGTGGCCCTTGGGCCGCACCTTGTCGAGGATGGTCCGCAGCCGCTTGCGCTCGTCGTCGGGCAGCCGCTTGGAGATGCCGTAGGTGGTGCTGTTGGGCACCAGGACCACGAACCGGCCGGGGAGGGAGACCTCCTGGGTGAGGCGGGCGCCCTTGTGGGCGATCGGGTTCTTGGTGACCTGGCAGACGATGGTCTGGCGGGCCTTGAGGATCTCCTCGATCTTTGGCTGCCCCTTGGGGTGGTCGAGGTCCTCGGGGTCATAGCGCGTGTCGCCGCGGTAGAGCACGGCGTTCTTGGGGGTGCCGATGTCGACGAAGGCCGCCTCCATGCCCGGCAGCACGTTCTGCACCTTGCCCAGGTAGATGTTGCCGTGGATCTGGGCCACGTCGTCGGCCGGGCGCGAGACCTGGTGCTCGATGAGGGCGCGCCCCTCGAGCGTGGCGATCTGGGTGGCCTCGGGCGCCACGTGCACGGCCATGAGGTAGCGGCCGACCGCCTTGCCCTTGCGCTCGCGGCCGCGGCGCTGCTCGAGGACATCGTCATCCAGCTCGAGGGGTGCGGTGTCGGTGCTCGCGGTGACCGGTGTGGCCGCCCTGCCGTCACCGCCCCGACCGCCGCCGCGACCGTTGCTGCCTCGATCGCCGCCTCGATCGCCGCCTCCCTGGCCGCGACCCTTGTCGTCGCCCTTGCCCCTGGCGCCACGCTCGGGAGACGTGTCGCCGGAGCCACCCGCGCCCTGGCCCCCACCCTTGCCGCGGCCCCGGCCGCCGCGTCGACGGCGCTTTCGGGGTGCGCCCTCGCCATCACCGGAGGCGGACGCCTCGGCGGCGGCGCTCGACGCATCGGCGTTGGTCGCGTCGGCGGGGGGAGCGGGGCGGGAGTCGCCGATGCGGGGCCGGCGCACGAGGGCGGCTTCGGCCGCCTCAGCCGAGGGCCGGTTCTCACGGTGGCGGTCGGGCAGCTCGGGCCGGGCATCGTCCGCGGACAAGCCCGATACCTCGTCAGGGGGTGCCGCGCCTCCCGAGGAGTCGGAGGGCGTCGGCCGTGGGGGGCTGGCGGGGGCCTGGTCGGCATCGGTCATCGGGGAGGTCCCTTCTCATGACGCACGCGCCTCGGCGTGCGGAGCCGGCGTCAGAGGTTCTGACCGGACGCCGTCGTGCTCTGTGAACTGGTGGGTGCGGCGCACCAGTCCCTCGCTCGCGCCGTCGCCCAGGAGGGTGACGAGCTCGCTCGGGCGCAGCCCGCGGTTCTGGGATCCCAGCTCGGCGATGAGCAGGGAACCCGTCTCGCGGGCTGCGGTGGGCCGGAGGTGGAACAGGTGGGGTCGGACGTCGTCGCTGACGTCCTTGCCCTTGCGTTGGCGGGTCATCACCAGCTCCGTCGCGGCGAGGAGGGCCTCGGTCCGCGTCGAGAGCGTCGGAAGGTCGAGGCCACCGACCTCGATCTCCCAGCGGCTGCTGGTGACGGCGTGTTGCAGTGACGGGGTGCCGGGCGCCACGACCCCGGCGGCGGTGGCGATGAGGCCTCCGGGCAGGGCGGCGGTGAGCCGGGCGGGCAGGGCGGCGGTGTCGACCACGGCCCCCTCGACCAGGTCGACGTCGAGGTACTCGGCGAGCGACTCGTGGCCGGTGGACAGGGCCAGGCCGAAGTGCAGCTTGGGCCGGGGCGAGAAGCCCTGGCTGCGGGCGACGGGGAGCTCGACGCGGCGCAGCGTGCGCTCCCAGATCCGGGCCACGTCGCGGTGGCTGGTGAAGCGGACCTTGCCCCGTTTGGTGAACCGGAGACGGAGCCGCATCAGGCGACCCCGGCGGGCTCGGCCCGTCGGCCCAGGGTGACGGGGACCGCCGGAGACCGCCCGGTGCCCTGGCTGCCGCCCGCGGGGGGCTGGGCGTTGGCCACGACGTGCTCGATGCCGTAGCCGGTGCAGGCCCCGCAGTCGTAGCACGGGGTCCAGCGGCAGTCCTCGAGGCCGACCTCGTTCAGGGCGTCGCGCCAGTCCTGCCAGAGGAAGTCGTGGTGGAGCCCGGCCGAGAGGTGCCCCCAGGCCAGGACCTCGTCCTCGGTGCGGTGCCGGTAGACGAGCTCTTCGACGCTGAGGCCGTTGCGCTCGAGGGCATCGGTCCAGAGCTGCAGGTCGAAGTGCTCGCTCCACTCCTGGAACGTGCCGCCGTGGCGCCAGACGTCTTCGATGACCGGGGCCAGGCGCCGGTCGCCGCGGGCCATGATGCCCTCGACGGTGGTGGCCCGGGGGTCGTGCCACTTGAGCTGCACGCCACCGTCGCGCCGGGTCGCGTCACGGAGCAGTCCCACCTTGCGGGTGAGCTCCTCGCGGGTGTTCTGCCCGAACCACTGGAACGGGGTGAAGGGCTTGGGCACGAAGCCGCCGACCGACACGGTGACCGACGGGTTCTTGTGGTACTTCCGTCCGATCTTGACCACCTCGCGAGCGAGGGTGGCGATGCCGAGCGTGTCCTCGTCGGTCTCGGTCGGCAGCCCGATCATGAAGTAGAGCTTCATGCGCCGCCAACCCTGGGAGTAGGCCGATTGGACCGCACCGTAGAGGTCGTCGTCGCTGATGAGCTTGTTGATGACCTGGCGCATGCGCCAGGTGCCGCCCTCGGGGGCGAAGGTGAGCCCGGTGCGTCGAGCCCGCTGGATCTCGGCCGCGATGCCGACGGTGAAGGCATCGACGCGCAGCGAGGGGAGCGAGACGCTGATGTCGGAGGCCAGTCCCGGGCCCAGCCCGGCGCCGCAGTCGAGGGTCGACCCCGGGCCGACGCCGTCGCGCCCTGGCGATCCGTCGGATGGCGATTCGCTGTCGATTCGCTCGCTGACGACGGGCGGCGGGACGCTCGCCGCTCCGGGAGCATCGCCGTTGACGATGCCGCTGACCACGGTCTCGATGCCCGAGAAGTCAGCCGTCGACAGTGATGTCAGCGCCACCTCGTCGTAGCCCGTGCGGCGCAGGCCGCGCTCGACCATGGTGCGGACCTGGTCGGCCGGGCGCTCGCGCACGGGTCGGGTGATCATCCCGGCCTGGCAGAACCGACAGCCCCGGGTGCAGCCCCGGAAGACCTCGACGTTGAGCCGGTCGTGGACGACCTCGGTGAGGGGCACGAGCTGGTTGCGGGGATACGGCCACTGGGCCAGATCCGCGATGGTGCGCTTCTCGACCACCTCCGGCGCCGCCGGGTGCGTTCGACGGGTGGCGAGCAGGGTGCCGTCGGGGGCGTGTTCGGCTTCGTAGAGGCCCGGGACGTAGACGCCGGTCACCCCGGCCAGGGCCACGAGGGCGTCGCGGCGCGGAACCGTCTCGTCCGCGGCACGAGCCGCCTTCCATGCCGCGAGGACCTCGGTGATCTCGCCCACGACCTCTTCGCCGTCGCCCAGGACCACGAAGTCGAGGAAGGCGGCGATGGGCTCGGGGTTGTAGGTGCAGTGGCCCCCGGCGCCGATGAAGAGGTCGTCCGTGGTGCGTTCGGCGGCAACCACGGGGCACCCGGCCAGGTCGACCATGTCGAGCAGGTTCGTGTAGGTGAGCTCGGCCGAGAGGTTGAAGGCGAAGACGTCGAAGTCCGAGGCCGGGCGGTGCGAGTCGACCGAGAACAGCGGGACGTCGTGGGCCCGCAGCTCGGCCTGGAGATCGGTCCACGGGGCGTAGGTGCGCTCGGCCACCGCGTCGCGACGCTCGTTCAGGATCTCGTACAGGATCTGCAGACCCTGGTTGGGCAGGCCGATCTCATAGGTGTCGGGGTAGCCGAGCAGCCACGCGACCTTGGCGGGGTGGTGCTCGGGGGTCTGGGACCCGTCCTCACCGCCGATGTAGCGCGCCGGCTTCTGGACCCGGGGCAGGATCGGCTCGAGACGGGGCCAGACGGATGACATGATCGGGACAAGCCTACCGAGGTTGTGACATCGGCCCGCGATGCGGCGGAGCGCCCTCACCTCGTGGGACGCTCCGATCCGTGCGCCACCGGATGGAGGGGATCATCGCCGCCTGCGGCTTCGCCTCGGGCCACCGGGTGGTCGTCGGGCACTGGGCCCGCTCCCCCGTCGGCCCCATGTCCGATGTGATGTGGGCCGACCCCGACGGCGCCCGCACGCTGTTCGCGCCGACGCACGCGGTGGCTGCCTTCGTGACCGCGGTGTACGACTTCGACCGCGTCGAGGTCGGCGCCCTGGACGTCTCGGGCGACGAGCGCGGCGTCGAGGTCTCGATCCGCGACGGTGCCCGCACCGTTCACATGGGAGCCGGGCCGGGCTGGCACATCCCCCCGTCCCGCCGCCCCGCAGCACTGACCCGGTGGGTCGAGGCGCCCATCGCCCGCGCCCTGATGGGGGTGCACACCTACGGGGTCACGCCCCGGGGCGTGCGCGAGTGGTACCAGGCCACGACCTGGCGGCCGGTGACCTCCGCCCGGGCCACGCTCGCCGGGCGGGATCTGGGGGTGCGAGCCGCGGTCGACCCTCCTTGCCGCTTCGGCTTCAGCGAGCCCCCGCCCCGACCCTCCATCACCGCCGTGCGCCCCCTGCTGGAGGACCCGAGCGGCCGCCTCGACCGCATCCTCGCCGAGCGGCGCGACTGACTCCGGAGTCGCTGACACGCGGGGTCGCCGGCGGCCCGCCGCACCAGAACGGCCCGCCGGATCAGTCCTGGCGCTCGCCGGTGGCGGGCTCGTACTCCTCCATGGCCTCCTGCACGTCGAACCATCCGCCAACCGGAGCGCGGTAGGGGCTGTCGAGGGCGTTGAGGGCGGCCAGGTCGCCGCCGCTCTCGGCGACGGGCCCGAGCACCCGGCGCACGATCGGCACCGAGGTGTCCGAGCCGAAGCCGCCGAACTCGACGATGGAGGCAATGGCGATGGTGGGCGCTCGCGACGGGGCGAAGGCGACGAACAGCGACGAGTCGTTGCGGCCGAGCGTCTGGGCCGTGCCCGTCTTGCCGGCGACGCCGAAGGACGACTGGTCGAGCGATGCGAAGGCCCGCGCCGCGGTGCCCCGGCCCAGTTCGGCGTCCTTGGTGGCGCCCTCGAAGCCCCGGAGCATCGCCTCTCGCCACTGGGGCTGGATGGGCACCCGACCCAGCTCCTCGGCGGTGAAGGGCGTCACGGTCGTGCGGCTCCCGGGTCGGGTCACCCGGTAGACGAGCTGGGGCAGGTAGACGGTGCCCCCGTTGCCGAACGCGGCGTAGCCGTTGACCAGCTGCAGCGGCGTGACCAGGACGTCGCCCTGGCCGATGATCATGTTGCCGCTGTGGCCGCCGCTCCACCTGCCGTTGTCGCTCCGGGCGGTCGGGTCGCCGTAGACGGCGTCGGCGAGCTCCTGGCGCCAGGCCGGGGTGGGGATCCGCCCCGGCTGCTCCCCCGGCAGCTCGATGCCCGACTCGGTGCCCAGGCCCCACCGCTTCATCTCGACCTGGAGGCCCTCGTCGCCGATGCGTGCCCGGTCGTCCCACGACTCGTTGGCCAGCTTGTAGAAGTAGGTGTCCGACGAGACGGCGATGGCCCGGGCCAGGTCGACCGGGCCGCTGGCCGCGGCGCCGGCGTTCTGCTTGGTGCAGCCAGGTCCGCCGCAGCCGAAGTTGTAGGTGCCGACGTCCTGGTACACGTACTCGGGCGTGATCATCTGGGTGGCCAACCCGGCATACGCGCTGAAGAGCTTGAAGGTCGATCCGGGGGCGTACTGGCCGCTGATGGCCCGGTTGGTGAGTGGGTTGTCGTGCTCGTCGACCCGATCCTCGGCCGCGATGGCGTCGTAGTCGCGCCCCGAGATCCCTCCGGTGAAGATGTCGGGGTCAAAGGTCGGGTACGACGCCATGGCCAGCACCTGGCCGTCGCGCGGGTCGACGGCGACGGCGGCGCCGGCGTCGGGGTCGCAGGTCGGGGTCGTGGAACAGCCGCTCGACGACAGGCCCCGGCGGCGTTCGATCTCAGCCGCGAGGGCCTTCTCGACCATGAACTGCAGGTTGATGTCGATGGTCAGGTGGACGTCGTTGCCGGCGCGGGGCAGCCGGCGGCGCTCGGTGAGCTCGCGCACCGGGCGGTTCCGGGCATCCACCTGGTACACCGTGCGCCCCGGGGTGCCGCGCAGATGGCGTTCGAGGCCCCGCTCGATGCCGGTCTTGCCGACCTGGTCATCCTTCGCGTAGGGCTTCTCGTCGTTCTGGAGCTCGTCGAGGTCAGCCTCGGTGACCGACCCGACGTAGCCGAGCACGTGGGCCAGCAGCGCGCCGTAGACGTAGCGGCGCACCGTCACCCGCTCGGCGGTGACCGTCGGGAACTGTTCGCTGTTCTCGCGGAGGAAGACCTCGAGCTGTTCGCTCACGTCGGTCGCCACCGGGATGGGCTCGAACTTGCTGTAGCGCGGGTCGTCGAGCCGGTCGCGCAGGGTGGCGACGGTGACATCCGCGGGACGCTCGGCGGTGACCGCCGCCTCCCCGGCCGGGTTCTGGGCGCCCGTGGCCACGCCCGCCGAGGCCCTTGCGGGCGGGGCGGTGGTGGGAGGCGCGGTGCCCTCGCCGGCCGCGTCGGGAGGCGCGGTGCCCTCGCCGGCCGCGACGGGAGGGGCGCCGGGGTCGTTCTCGGCCCGCTCACCGTCGAAGCGCAGCGTCTGATCCGCGTTGAGCTCACGGGCCAGGCCGCGCAGCAGCTCGGACTGGGCGGGGGTGTCGAGGTCGATGAACTCCTGGTAGTCGACGGTGACCCGGATCGTCCGACGGTTCTCGACCACCGGGTTGCCGTTGCGGTCGAGGATGCGCCCCCGCGGCGCCTCGGTGATGACCTCTTGGGTCCGATCGGAGCTCGACGACAGCGCGTAGTCCTCGGTGGTGAGCACCTGGAGGTACCACAGCCGGGTGAAGAGAGCGGCGAAGAGCGAGACGGCGACGATGCCGAGGACGTGGTGCCGGGTCCTGGTGTTGGTCGTGCTCATCGTGACCTCTCTCCACCCCGGCCGACGCGGCGCGCGCCTGCGCCCCGCAGGCCGAGGGCGCGGTCGAGGGTCACGACGCCCACGTCAGCGGAAGCGCCGCATGTGGACGTTGAGCACCAGGCCCATGCCGATGAAGGCCATGATGGTCGATGAGCCCCCGTAGCTCATGAACGGCAGCGGGATGCCGGTGATCGGCATGATGCCCATGGTCATCCCCACGTTCTGGAAGATCTGGAACACGAACAGCGCCAGCACGCCCATGCAGATCATGGTGCCGGCGTCGTCGCGAGCGAGCTTCGCGGTGCGCCAGATCCGCCACACGATCACCGAGTAGAGGCCGAGCAGGGTCGCGGCCCCGGTCAGCCCGAGCTCCTCGCCCACGGCGGTGAAGATGAAGTCGGTGTGCTGCTCGGGCACGTTGCCGAGGCGGGTCTGGGGCCCGTTGAAGAGGCCCTTGCCGGTGACCCCGCCCGAGCCGATGGCGATCTTCGACTGCTCGAGGTTCCAGGCCGCATCCCGGGCCTCCTCCTGGCTGCGGGGTCGCTCCTGGCTGGTGAAGACCGTGAGGCGCTCGCGCTGGTAGCCCTCCAACATGCCGCTGTTGAGCACGAGGGTGGCGAAGAGAACTGCGCCGAGGCCCATCAGCACGAGGTAGCGCCCCCGGACCCCGGCCGCCACGAGCAGCGAGAAGGTGATGGCCACCGACACCAGGGCGGTGCCGAGGTCGGGCTGCAACAGCACCAAGACGATGGGCAGGGCCCCGACCCCGAGGAGCACTCCGAGTCGACGCAGGTCGATGTCGCCGTGGAACTGGGTGGCCACGTACGTGAAGCCCAAGATGAGCGCGACCTTGGCGAACTCCGACGGCTGCAGCTGGAACTGGCCGAGCTGGAACCAGCCCTGGGTGCCCGAGCGGCTCTGACCGACGAGCAGCACGGCCAGCAGCAGGAACGCGGTGCCGCCGTACACGATCGGCGCCCGGTCGAGGATCTTGTGGTAGTCGACGACGGCCACCACCCCGGCGGCGAGGAGGCCGAGGACCATGAAGAGGCCCTGGCGGGTGACCCACTCCGCGTTGAACGGCTCCTCCGGGCCGCGGGTGGCGCTGTAGACCATCAGCGCGCCGAGGCTCGACACCGTGAGCAAGCAGGCGACCATGACCCCGTCGATGTGGTGCCAGATGGCCGACGGGTCGTGGCGGAGCGAGGTGAGAGGTCGGCGTCGAGAGACCGGGACGGTGGCCATCAGTCCGCGACCTCCACGACCTCGGGGGTGAACTCCGCCATGGCGACCTCCACGTCGAACCAGCCGCCCAGGGGCGCCGGCGGGAACGCACTGCCCGTGCCGTCGGGGCCCGCGATGGTGCATCCGCCGGCGGCGAAGGGCTCAAGCACGCGACGGACCAGGGGCACGGCCGCGGAGCTGCCGAAGCCGGCCTGCTCGACCACTGCTGAGACCGCGATGGTGGGCGCGTGGGTGGGGGCGAAGGCGACGAAGAGCGACGTGTCGTTCTGGTCAGTGGCTTGAGAGGTGCCGGTCTTGCCCGCCACCGGGCAGGCCGACTGGTCGAACCCGGTGAAGGTGGTCGCCGCGGTGCCACCGGTGCCGGGCTTGGTGACCCCGTCGAAGCCCGCGATCAAGGGGTCGCGCCACTCCGCGGGGAGGGGCACCTCGCTGATCACCTCGGGCGCGAAGGCATCGACCATCGAGGCGCTGGCCGGCTTGGTCACCTGCAGCACGAGCTGCGGGAGGTACACGGTGCCACCGTTGGCGACAGCGGCGTAGCCGTTGGCCAGCTGGAGCGGCGTGGCCAGCACGTCACCCTGACCGATGACCGTGTTGGCGCTGATGCCGCCGTTCCACGTGCCCGCCTCCTCGGCCAGATCAGGGTTCTCGGCGTTGATCTCCTCGGAGAACTCGCGCAGCCAGGTCGGCGTCGGGACGCGCCCCGGGGCCTCGCCCCGCAGGTCGATGCCACTCGTCTGACCCAGGCCCCACAGCTCCATCTGCTCCTGCAGGGCGGCATCGCCGATGGCATCGCGCCGGAGCCACGCCTCGTTGCCCAGCTTGTAGAAGTACGTGTCGGACGAGACCGTCAGCGCCCGGGACAGGTCGACCGGCCCGTGCTCCTTGCGCCCGGCGTTGCGCTTGTAGCAGTTGCTCACCTCTACCGAGGTGTCGCAGTCCTCGCGGAAGCGGTAGATGCCGGTGTCGTCGTAGATGTCGGAGGGCTCGATCTGATCGGCGGCCAGACCGGCGTACGCGCTGAAGAGCTTGAAGGTCGAGCCCGGGGGGTACTGGCCGGCGATGGCCCGGTTGCTGAGCGGGTCGTGGTGCGCCTCGACCTCCTCGGGATCGCTGATCGCCTCGTAGTCGCGGGTGGTGATGCCGCCGACGAAGAGGTTCGGGTCATAGGTGGGGTACGAGGCCATGGCCAGCACCTCTCCACCGTCGGGGTCAAGGGCCACCACCCCGGCACCGGGCGGGTCGCACTCCTCGTACCAGCACCCGTCGTCGATGACGCCCCGGCGCCGCTCGATCTCGGCGGCCAGGCCCTTCTCCACCAGGTACTGCAGGTTGATGTCGACGGTGAGGTAGACGTCGTTGCCGGCGCGGGGCTCGCGGCGCTGGTCGGTGATCTCGCGCACCGGCCGGTTGCGGGCGTCGACCTCATAGACGACGCGACCCGGGGTCCCGCGGAGCTCGGGCTCGAGGCCCCGCTCGATGCCGGTCTTGCCGATCTGGTCGTCGTTCTCGTACGGCTTGGACGGGTTCTGGAACTCGTCCAGCTCCGTGTCGGTGATCGATCCGACGTAGCCGAGCACGTGGGCCAGCAGGGCGCCGTAGTGGTAGTCGCGCACCGTCACCCGTTCGGCGGTGACGGTGGGGAACAGCTCGGGCCGCTCGCGCAGGTACACCTCGAGCTGCTCGCTCACGTCGGTCGCGACGGGGACGGGTTTGAACTTCTCGAAGCGGGGATCCTCGAGTCGCTCGCGCAGGGTGTCCTCGGTGATCGCCTCGGGCGCCTCGCGGCGCATCGGGCCCTGGCCGTCGGGGTTGCGAGCCCCGGTGGCCACGCCGGCGGGGGTCGGCCGCACCGCGGCGTCCTCGTCGTCACCGGTGGCGCCGGCCGCCTCGTCGTCGACCGCCCCACCGTCGTCACCCTCTTCGTCGACGGCACCCTCCGGGGCGACGGCGCCGGGGTCGTTCTCGACGCGGGTGCCCTCATGGCGGAGGAGCTGGTCCTCGGTGAGCTCGCGGGCGAGGCGCCGCAGCACCTCGCCCTGCGAGGCCTCGTCGAGGGCGGTGAAGTCCTGGTAGCTGATCGTGATCTGGATCGTGCGCCGGTTCTCGACCAGGGGCGTGCCGTTGCGGTCGAGGATCCGGCCGCGCGGTGCGTCGGAGATGACCTCGCGGGTGCGGTTGTTCCGCGCCGCCAGCTCGTAGTCGTCGGTGGTCAGCACCTGGAGGTACCACAGGCGGGTGAAGAGCGCGGCGAAGAGCGACAGGGCCACGATGCCGAGCACGTGGTGGCGGGCGCGAGGGTTGGTGGTGCTCATGGTGACGGAAGGGGCATCAACGGAAGACAGATCGGTCGCGACTGCGGGCGCGGCTGTCGCGGCCGAAGGCCCACCTCAAAGCCCACCGCATGGGCTTTTGGAGCAGGGCACTGACCGCGGCGATGACGCCGACGATAGCGGGCAGGGACCCCGCGTCGACGGTCACCCCGACGACCACGGCCAGCCCCGCGTAGAGCAGCGTGCCGAGGATCGAGGCGCTGGCGACCAGCACCAGGGTGATGACCCAGGATGAGCGCAGGACGAGCTCCTTGGCCGACCCGACGCCGTACCCGACGAGGGCGAGGGTGAGCGCCGAGAGCCCGGCGGGGGTGTCGAGGAACAGGTCGAAGGCGAGCCCGGCGGCGAAGCCGGCGACGGCCCCCCGCTCGGGATCGGACTCGAGGCCGGCCACGATGGCGAAGAGCAGGATGATGTTGCCGCGGGCCCCGAGGACCTCGATCTGGGAGACCAGGCTGACCTGCAGGATCAGGGTGACGAAGGCGACCACCGCGACGCGGAGGGGGACCACCGGCTACCCACAGTCCTGGTCACAGAGCAGCACCGCGACGAACCGGAGCGCGTCGAGGTCGGCCGACGGCTCGATGACCAGGGTCTGCTCGGTCTGGTCGGTGGTGCGACCGACCGAGAGCACCGACCCCACCGGGATGTTGCCCGGGTAGTCGCTGATCTCATAGCCGCTGGTGACGACCTCGTCGCCCCGCTCGACCTGCGTGTCGGCCTCGATGCCGTCCTCCACCCGGAGCGCACCGTCGGTGCCGCCGGTGGCCACGCCGACGTCGCCCCCCTCGACCAGGCGGACGCCGAGCCCGGTGAAGTCGGGGTCGGTGATGACCACGATGCGGCTGCGACCCCCCGACACCCGGGTGACCCGGCCGACCAGGCCGGCGTCGGTGATGACGGCCATGCCGCGGCCGATGCCGTCGCCCGAGCCCTTGTTGATCTCGACGGTCGAGTCGAAGTCGGTCAGCGGCGCGGAGACGACCTCGGCGGTGACCCGGGGGATGTCCGCGCTGACGGGCAGGTCGGCCATCCGGCGCAGCTCATCGTTCTCCTCGGCCGCCGCCGCGTCCTCGATCTCCTGCCCCTTCAGCTCGTCGATCTCACGCCGGAGCTCGTCGTTCTCGTCCTCGAGGTCGTCGTAGCCGAAGATGCCGCTCCAACCGTTGCGGAACGGGGTGGCGACGGTGTCGCCGACGGCCCGGAACGGTGAGAACACCGTGCCTGCGGCGCTTCGGATCCCCTGCACCGGGCCCGTGTCGCGGTAGTCGAGGGTGAGGAGGGTGAGCGACGCCAGGATCAGCAGGATCAACGTGAAGCGCGAGCGTCCGAAACGCCGGGACTTGGGCACCGGGCCTGGGTCGGGTCAGGTCTGCGGGCTGGAGGAGAACAGCACGCCCTTGAGGGCTTCGAACTCCTCGAGCGACTGGCCGGATCCGATGGCGACGCAGTGCAGAGGGTTGTCGGCAATGACGATGGGCATGCCCGTCTCGTGCTCGAGCCGGTGGGCCAGGCCGTGGAGCAGCGCGCCACCCCCGGCGAGGACGATGCCCTGCTCCATGATGTCGGCGGCCAGCTCGGGTGGGGTCTTGTCGAGCGTGACCTTCACCGCATCGCAGACCGCGGCCACGGGCTCTTCGACCGCCTCGCGGATCTCCTCGGTGGAGGTGACGATGGTCTTGGGCAGGCCGGTGACCAGGTCGCGACCGCGGATCTCGGCGTGCAGCTCCTCCTCCAGTGGCCAGGCCGAGCCGAGGGCCATCTTGACCTCCTCGGCGGTGCGCTCACCGAGGGCGAGGCTGTACTCCTTCTTGATGAACTGGATGATGGCGTCGTCGAGCTCGTCGCCGCCGACGCGCACGGACTGGCTGGCGACGATGCCGCCGAGGGAGATGACCGCCACCTCGGTGGTGCCGCCGCCGATGTCGACGATCATGTTCCCGGTGGGTTCCTGGACCGGCAGCCCGGCGCCGATGGCGGCGGCCATGGGCTCCTCGATGATGTAGGCCGGCTTGCGGGCCCCGGCGTACTCCGCGGCTTCCTGCACGGCGCGCTGCTCGACGCCGGTGATGCCCGAGGGCACGCAGATGACCATGCGGGGCTTGGAGAAGCGCCGCTGGTGCACACGGTGGATGAAGAAGCGGAGCATCTTCTCGCAGATCTCGAAGTCCGCGATCACGCCGTCCTTCAGGGGGCGGATGGCCTCGATGTGGGCCGGGGTGCGCCCGATCATGCGCTTGGCCTCGGTGCCGACGGCCAGCACCCTGCCGTCCTTGACCGACACGGCCACCACCGACGGCTCGTTCAACACGATGCCTCGGCCTCGCACGTACACCAGCGTGTTGGCGGTGCCGAGGTCGACGGCCATGTCGCGACCCATGAAGGAGGTGATGGGATTGTCGGACACGAGACCTCCATGGCGTGCAACCGGGTGGCGCGACCCGGGAAGTGTAGACCCGGCCACCGGACCGCAACAATCGCCTCCCTACCGCAGATGACCCGCCGGAGGGTGGATGGTGGGCCCACCTGCGATCGGCTCCGGCGGCGGCGCGGCACCGAGTCGGGCCCGCCGGTCACGTCGGCAGGGCCTCGGGTTCGAACGGCCCGTTCGGCTCGGTGCCGTCGTTCTCGACACCGCAGGGTGAGTGCTTGACGAAGACCGAGGCACGTCCGTTGGCGTCGAGAACCGCCTCGAGGTGGATCTTCCGGTCCCGGTCGAGGACGTAGAGGATCCGGCTCTCTGAGGCGGTGCTCTTGTAGAGGTGGAGTTCGGCGCCGAGGCCCCGATAGTGGGAGACGAGGGCGTCGATCACCGAGGTCTGCGAAGCTCCCTTCATGATCGCCGAGCGCTCGGCGATCCAGCGGTCTCCGTCGTCGACCTCGGGGCACCTGTCTTCGTCGACGTTGCGCCTGACGCCGTAGCCGAAGAGTGAGATGTCGTCGGGGTCGACCTCGACGGCGGTGCCGATCTCACTGATCTCGTCGGTGACGGTGTCCTCGCCGGGGTTGGTGGCGTCGGAGGGTGAGCATGCGGACATGGCAAGGACTCCTATGAGGACGAGGACGGGGAGGAGACGGCGCCGGGTCATGGTCGGCTGATGGCGTCGGCCACCTCGGGGTCGAGGTAGCCAGTGTCGACGGGATCGTCGCCCTCGTAGAGGGAGTCGGTGACGTACAGGCTGAGGTCGGTGTGGGTCTGCTCGAAGAGGCGGTGGATCAGCCACATGCGGTCGTCGTAGTCGGTCCAGGCGCCGACACCGGTGCCGTTCAACGTGGCATCGGGGTTGCGGTCGACCTCGTACTGGAAGGACCCGTCGGCGCCGTAGCCGGTCATGAACTCGGGGCCGTCGCACCGCTCGGAGAACCAGGTCTCGGTCGAGGTGTGGAACCCCTGGTCGCCCCAGCCCGAGATCGGATCCAGGTTCACCACGTCGGAGCCGTCGCCGGGACCTCCGAACGTCGTCGTTTCCCCGGAGATGTCGTCGTCGGTCAGCGTGGAGGGGTCGAGGCCGAGGACCGATCCGGGGACGACCAGGTTCGATTCGCTGACCCCGAAGTCGGGGAGGTCGTCGTTGACCTCGACCCGGTGGCGGCCCATGCGGATGTCGACGTAGCGGCTGGCGAAGCCGTCGGGGACCCCGGACATCACCTCGTTCAGGTAGGGCTGGGCGCCGGCCTGCTCGTGGGTGGCCACCAGGGTGTTGGCCTGGAACATGAGCTCCTGGCGGCGTACCGGGTCGTCCTCGCCCACGGCGGCCACGTAGGCCTGGAAGCCCCGGCGGATCTCGGCGTCGCCGTCG
>NZ_DATLXO010000065.1:0-2857 GCF_035575815.1 Iamia sp. | reverse complement strand
GCGTCCGGGGCCGTCTTCCCACCGCGAGCAGCCGCCGCCCTGGCCAGCTCGTTGCCCGAGGTCGGGCTCGTGGTCGCCCCGCCGGGACCCACCGGGTTCTGGCTCGGACGCACGTTCCCCACCACCGAGCCCGGGTCGGTGGTCGTCACCACCGGCGACCCCGCCGGCACGGCCGAGGCGATGGCGCTCCTGGCGGCCCGCGCCGGTCGGCCGACGACGCTGGTGCTCGGCGAGGGAGCGAGGGCCGACGAGGTGCTCGATGCCCTCGCCGCCGAGAGCCTTCCGCTCACCGTCGAGGTGTGGACCCGTCCCGATGCGGAGGCCGACCCCCGCACCCGAGTGGTCGCCGTCGACTGGTCAGTGCTGGATGCCCTGGTCGAGGTCGCCGGCGAGCCCGACCCCGCCATCTGGCCCGGCCGAGCCCCGTAGCTGTGCTACTTCAACCTCGACCTCGGCTGACGCTCTCCCGCCTCGGCCGCGGTGGCGTTCTCGGCGCTCGACGATCCCGCCCGAGGCACTGGGACGCGAAGGGCGCCGGGCCGCACCAGGTCGAGGAACACCATCAGGCCGGGCGAGGCCAGCACGCCCTCGAGGCCCCGCGCTTCGAGAAGGTCCCACGCACAGCGTTCACCTGTCATGAGGCAGCACGCACGTGCACCTCGAGGTCGGCCCCCGGTGTCCGCCCCGTCACGTCACAAGACGATCGCTTTCCGGGATCCATCGCTTCGAGGGCCGGTCTTCGACGTGCTACACGCGCGCCGCGAGGGCGTGGGGAAGGTTTGGTCAGCGGGCAGAGGGGCAAGTGCCAACTCCCGAGTCCAGGAGTCCGTCATGGAAACCGCTCTTCCGATCGCCGCCCTCATCGCCGCCGGAGTCGCCGTCGGACGCTGGGCGGAAGGCCGCGACCTCCCCGTCGTCCCCGCTGTGGGGACGGCCATGGCGCTTCCGGGCCGGGTCGCCGGGAAGGTGGCAGCAGGGGGCCTGCGGGTGACCGGCACGGCCACGATGCTCGTTGGGGCCGGGGCCCGTCAGGCCGCCGGCGGCGTGGAGCGCCTCGTCGACTCCGGCGAGTCCCGCTCCCGCCGGTGAGAGGAGTTCCCCGGGAGTTCGCACTCCTGCCAGGCAGCATCCCGTCCTCGGCCATGCACGGGTGGTCGAATGATGCCTGGTGCTGCAGCGTGAACGACGGCTGTCGGATGTCCTGGAGATGTGGGCAGGCGGCCTCGCCCTGCTCGCCAGCCACCTCACCGAGGTCGACATGCGGCCGACCGGGGCGGCGGGCCCATCGTCGCCGGGTCATGCTCGCTCGTCGGGTCGACCACACTCGTCCGGTCGATGTCGGCTGCCGGTGCCCGATGCACAGGCGAGCGACGCCGCCTGAGCCCGGCCCCCGGCGGTGAGCCGGCCGGCCGGACCCGCCCCGTCGCCGTTGCCCTGGGCGCCGCGGGCGCGGCGGCGCATCTGGCGCGACGGGGCCGAGATCCACATCCAGGTGCGGGGCATCCACCGGCCGGACCGCCACCGGCTGCGCACGGAGATCATCGATGCCCTGGCGGATCTCGAGATCGCCCGTCGCGTCGTCCTCAACCCGGTCCGCAGCGATGTCACCATCGTCGCGGGCGAGGATGCGACCGACCCGGTCGCGCCCTTCCTGGCGGTGATCGACGGCCTCGAGATCCTCCACGACGTGGCCGACGAGCCCTTCGCCGATCGACCGGACCACCCGGGTGACCCGCGCCGGTTGCGACAGGACCTGCTGGCGGCGTCGGCCAACGGCCTCGCGCTCGGGGTCGCCATCACCGGCCGTCTGGCCCGATGGCCCCGCCTGCCGGTCGAGCTGTCGGCCGTGGCCTCGGTGGTGCAGCTCCAGCCGCGCCTCCGGGCTCCCTTGGAGGCGGTCCTCGGCACCGGCGTCACGGAGGCCTCGCTCATCGGGCTCCACGCCATCGGCAACGCGCTGGGCCAGGGCCCGCTGGGGCTGGTCGCCGAACTGGGGGTGCGGGGCGCGTCGATCGTCGAGCAGATGGAGCGCCAGCGGCTCTGGCGTGACGTCGGAGCCGAGGTCGACCCGGGGCCGCCGCCGGTCGAGGTTGCGCCCCGCCCCGAGCCCCTCGCCCCCGGGCCGGTGGAGCGCCACATCGACCGGGCCGCCGCCGCCGGGGTGGTCGCGGGCCTGACCACCGCGGTTGCCACCTTCAACCTCCGGCGCGCCGCCGCCGCCTACCTGACCACCACGCCCAAGGCCGCCGTCCAGGGACGCGAAGCGTTCGCTTCCCACGTCGGTCGGATCCTGGCCGGGCGAGGGACACTGGTCCTCGATCGCGAGGCCCTGCGTCGCCTGGACCGCTTGGACGCCCTGATCGTCGACGGCGCCGTGGTCTGCGGCGGGGAGCGCGCCGTGGGCTCCGTCGTCGCCCTGGACGGCCAGGAGCCCGCCGACGAGGCCGTCGGTGCCGCCGCCGAGCTCTTCGACCCCGACCGCCCGAGGCGGCGGGGGCCCTGGTCGCAGCGGCCGCTTCCGCCGCGCAGCCCGCTACGTCAGCGCCTCGAGGTCCGGCGGGCGATGCACGAGGTCGGGCACGACCGGCTCCTCGTGCTCTCGCACCACGGGGAACCGGAGGCTCTGGTGGAGGTGGGCGAGCCCGTCGACGACGACCTGGTCGCCGTGGTCGCGGCCGCCCGGGAGGCGTCGTGGATGGTCGCGGTCTCCGGTGATGACGCCCTGGTCGAGCGGCTCGGGGCCGATCTCCGCCTCGACGGCGACCTCGTCGACGACGTCCGCATGTTGCAGGAGGACGGCTGCGGTGTCGCCCTGCTCGCCGCCGACCCGGCCGGGCTGGCGGCGGCCGACCTGGGC